>JBLFXD010000290.1:0-7885 GCA_047611045.1 Planctomycetaceae bacterium
CGCGCCGTCATGTCAGACTTGTCGGCAACGGGCTTCGGCCTGCTCCTGCTGAAGGGTTCTCGCGTCGCTCCGGGAGACCACATCCAACTGACCGACCCGGACACCGACACAACCTTCGATTTGGAAGTCGCACACGTTCGGCCCGAAGACGGATTTCAGTACGTCGGCCTTCGCCGAGTCTCGGACGAAACACCGCTCTCAATTCCGCTGTTCCACTTTGCCGGAAAAACTTACGAACTGAAAATGCCCGGCTTCTCGCCACTGATCTTTGTCGGTGTCGTGCTTGGGTTCAGCGGTTCGGCGATCACGATGATGGAGTTGCTGCAGGGGGCAGGAAACGCCGCCAAACAGACTCCAAATTCTGTGCACGAGCAGGCAATCATCGACGGCAGATCGCAGATCAGTCTGGAAGAAAAACGGCGACGAATCTTCGAACGTTCTCAACGGGCTTCGACAAGAAACGTGGCCAGCCGCCGGAATCTTGAACTCACACCCAGCTTCTGGGAACGAATCACCGGCCCGAACCGCGAACAGGTCGGGCGGCTTGTCGGCGGCAAGAAGATTTCGTGGAGCGAGCTTGTTTCGCAGCTGAACCTGTCGCAGGCTCAGCAGGACCGAATTCAAGGGCTGCTCAACAGTGACGACTCCGACCAGGTCGAAGCTGCCAGGTCTCAAATGATGACGCTGCTGACGGCTGAGCAACGATCGACCTTCAACCAGATGCTCGCCACCCTTCCGCTGAACTGACGGCCGCTGCGGCTCGCGATATTTCAGATGTCGACGATGACTTCCGCCGCCCAGAACTCTTTGCCGTCACGCTCCTGCGGTTCGACGCTCAACTCGTGATAGGTGATTGCCTTCACCTCGTGCGACCGGCGATGTCGCTCTTCGCAAAACACCTCGCCGCGCACGACGCCCCGTAACGAGTTGCCCGTGACCTCGACTTCGGCACTCGCCGACAGCCAGCCTTCGGATTCGAAGAGAAATAACAGCTCGCTCAGCCAGTCGAAGTAGAGGTATTCAAGATCCGACGAGTCGATCTGCAGCGTTCGCTCCTGAGCAACCGCCACGCTGCCGACGTCTGCAACGATCAATGATGTCAGCCCTGTTGCGGCTTCCGCGAAAAGCTCATTCAGCGAGCCCCCTGCAACGCGCAGTCCAAGATCGGCGGTGTGGTCGAAGGTTTCAAACATTAAACCGATCCAGGAAATCTACGTGGGTGACAGAACAAAGGCCGATGCCGAAACAGTCATCGCGTCGGCTGATACGCGATAAGAGGACTCCGCCAGCAGGTCGGTTCGGGCAAAGTTTCCGGGTTCGAGAAACAGTCCGGCATCGAATGTCCCGTCAGACTCTTCGTCAGCGCCACAATGCGAAATTGAGGCGTCCGACGAGCTCCGAATCAAACTCAAAAAGAAGTTATTGACGGCCGGAATCCTGCTTGTATCGTAAGCTTCGGTATCGACAAACACATCAGTTTCAAATCACATCGCCATGCTTCAGGAAGCCTTATGACAAGTCCACCAGACTTGGAGGTGGGACACTGACGGCGGCTTTTTGCCAGTGTCCCAAACTGTTGTTGAGGCAGACGCTAATGCCTCGGATTTCCATCTCTTTTGTCAGCCGCCGGATGTGGTTGTGGAGCGGACGGAACTGCGGATTCAGAGAGGTTGACGTCACACTTAGTCTCGCTCAGAAAGAGCCGGGCGAGTGCGGCAAACGAAACGACGATTGCGTCGAGACACGTTCCTTCTCACAGATTCCAACTTAAAGACGCTGCTAACCGACGAACGCTGCTCGGCAAAACGTCGCTTCACGCTGGTCACAATTCGTCGCTACGGGGATCGAGATGGGAACCTGCCGGACGCCGGTTGCAGAACCACTTCCTCATTTCTTCTGTCGACTTTGCCAATGCTTCTGTTTTGAGCGGCTCGCCTGTGAGTTCAGGTGAGTAACCATCGGACCAGGCTGCTGGAGGAACCAAGTGTCAGAACCGCCAGAGTATGACCGCTGAGGGGGCCCGTCTTCAGGACACCTCAGCCAACGGATGATTCCGCCCCCTGCCTTACCCATAACCGGACAGCCCGACGCCAACCTTGGCGCCGGGCTGTATTTGTTTGGTGATGCGAAAAAGTCGAGTCGAATGAAACTCCGCATTCCTCGAATTCGCCGCAATCGACGGTCGCTTTCTTCAGGCCCCGCCCGCTCCGGTCGTCGAGCATCCCGGTTCGCTGCTATGATAATCGGGCTTATGGACTCTTCGCGGCGGATGGGAGCTTCTGATGTCTTATCGAACACTCAAACGCGTTCTGGGGGAAACCAACTTCGAGGTTAAGTGCCTCGTCCTGTTCGGTTTTGGTCTGAGTGTCCTGGCTGTACTGACGTTCGCTCTTTACTGGTGGCAGACGTCGTCGCTGATCGGCGAGCAGAACAAAACGACTGCCCGACTTCTGATGGCTCCGATGATTCAGCAGCGACACTGGGAGTGGTTTGCCCGAGTTAAATCCAATTTCGAACAAGCGGAAAACCCCGACGACGCAGGCGAACCCGACTTTGTCCCTGCGCCTGAACCGGACGACAAACCTCCGGCCGAGGAGACGGATGACGCGGAAGTCGACATGTACTTCTACGTGCTGAAGCAGGTTGAAAAGCTGTCATCTGAACTGCAGCCTGAGCATCTCCGCGAGTTCAAATTCGAAATGGTCGACGCCAATTCTGCCGTCGCCGATTCGGCGAATCGACCGAGCGACGACATTGGTTATCGCGCCCTCCTGGAACTACGGGACGGTGCCGAAGAATTCGTCCACATCGACCGCGAAAGCAACGAGTATCGCTATTACGGAGCCGTCAAGGCGACCGAAACCTGCATCGCCTGCCACCATCATAAGAACAGGCAAACCGCAGACGGAGCAGTGGCCATCGCGAAGGACGACCTGATCGGCATGGCCAGGATTACCTTGCCGCTGGCCGCTGTCGAGTCCTCGCTGCACGCCACCAACGCCCTGGTTATCACCACCGAGATTGTAAAAGTCGTGCTGGCGATTCTCGCGATTTACCTGGTCGTTCGGTACGTCATCACGAAGCCCGTGCTTCACTTGAAGAAGGTCAGCGACGCGATCGCCCACGGCAATCTCGACATGCGTGCCGACATCCGGACCGGAGATGAGTTTGAAGAACTCAGCCACGCGTTCAACCGCATGCTTCGTCACCTGGTCACCGTTCAGGAAGAGCTGCGGGAAGTCAACGCGGATCTCGATGGCAAGGTCGACGAACTGGCCAGCGTCAATCTGCAGCTTTACGAAATGAACAACGTCAAGAACGAGTTCCTGGCGACGATGAGCCACGAATTGAGGACCCCTCTGAACAGCATTCTCGGATTCAGCGAAGTTCTTGCCGACTCGAAAAACCTGACCGACAAAGAACAGCGATACGCGACGAACATCCAGACGTCCGGCCGCAGTTTGATGACGCTGATCAACGACGTGCTCGATCTGGCGAAAATCGAAAGCGGCAAAATGGAGCTGCACCCGGCCGAGTTCCGCATGGACGACCTCGTCGAACGCCAGGTCAGCACCCTGATGCCGCTGGCCGAGAAACGTCAGATCGCACTGACGTGGGCAGTCGATGCCGGGATCACGACGCTCTTCCAGGACCCCGGGAAAATGCAGCAGATTCTGACGAACCTGATTTCGAATGCGATCAAGTTCACTCCCGAAGGCGGTCGAGTCCGGATTTCCGCGTCAAAGATCGACGGCAACTGCGTCGTCACCATCGAGGACAACGGCATCGGAATCCCACTCGACGAACAGGAGCGGATTTTCGAAAAATTCCGGCAGGGCCGCGGCGTCCCCGGACAGAAAGATGCCCTGACAAGGAAGTACGAAGGGACGGGGCTCGGCCTGTCCATCGTCAAAGAGCTGAGTCGACTGCTCGGCGGCGAGGTTTCTCTGGAAAGTGAATTCGGAAAAGGCAGCAGATTCACTGTCGAATTCCCCATGATCCTTGAAAATGCAAACACTTTTGACGAAGAAGCAACATCTCGACTCGTCGGTCTGAACCGGTTTCGGACCGTCGATCTACCCACTCCAGAAGCTCGTCCAGACACGCCTGATACAGCCCGGATCGCCGAGAAATCAGCAGACGAGACAGCCCCTAAACAGTCCGAGTCTGCACCCGCGTTGAGGATAGTCACCCCCGCAACATCCATCTCGCCTCGAAACCGGAAAAACGAGTAACGTATCGCCAGTCATGGATGACGCGATAAGGAGCTGATGGATGAGTGCTCGCGATACTTACCCCAGCCAGCAGGATGCTGGCCCCACAACAACCGGTCTAATCCCAACGGTGATCAGGGACGCGCTCGCCCAGATCGTGGCAGAGCTGTCTGATCCTCCCATCGAAAAGCCGCAGCTGATTGACGCGCTGGCAACGGTCAAAAACTGGCTCAACGCTCAGGCAGAATCCGGAGGCGAGCGGCCTCACGACGGGAATATTCCGCCACGAAACAGCGTATTTCAGACTCATGAATCGCCTGCGCGGACCGATTCTGGCCGTCCAAGACATTCTGACGTTTCCGACAACGACCTTGCGCTGATCGCCGAACGTTGCCGACTGAAAGCCGAAGGCGCACGCTGGGCTGTCGAACGCGACGGATTACTGCGTGAAGGTGCCGACTTTTCGTTCGATGTCAGACCAGGCGACCAGGACATCATTGGCCGCGCCAGGGAACTCCCGAATTGCTTCCTCTGGATGAACCAGCCACGCAGCGACATCTGGTCGCGATCCGAAAACTACCTTCTGCTCGCGGACTGTTTCGAAACACTCGCCGAATCCATCGAGGCGATCCTGGCCACGACCGACCTGGAAGATCGCACTCACTTCATGGCCGCGGTCGAATTGATGGCTGAAGCTCAATCTGCCCTTCGTACCGCCGTCAGTCGTGTCGAATCACATCCGGATTCTGATCAGCAGATGATTTATTACTGGCTGAGAAACCGCGCCAACCAGGACCGGTTCTACATCAGCCGGTTCATGAAGATCAGCGATCCGGCTGACCCCGGTCGCAACGACGAAGTGCACGACCGCGCTTTCGAACTGCTCGAACTGGTGACTCCGGAGCAGCATCTGGCGACTCAGATCGAACGCGGCATGACAAAGGCACGTCACCACGTCGAACGAATCTCGATCGCCGAGGATGCTTCAGACGAGTACGACTGGGGCCGGGCCGCTGAGTCGATTGAATCGGCCATCGAATGTGGCATCTCCTGCGATAACGAAGAGCTCGTCGAACTGGTCGCTCCTTACGCGGAGCAACTCGTCGACCAGGAATGGCCTCAAGGCTTCAAGGATCTGCTGGCCACCGCGCTTCGTCGCGCCAGCGATGACGACCATCAGTCTGCGGCCGACCGAGCAGCGTAGACGGCACGCTCGATCAAGATGCTGAGCATTCGCCGAATCAGCTCACGACGCATCGGCAACTCCCGATCGGTCACGTCTTGCCGGTGACTCGTTGCCGGAATCCGCCATTCAAATTTCGTCTTGAGCGATCCGTGTCGCTTCGGATTACCGCTAAGTAATCCGAGTCTTATCGCAACCCCTCTGTCCGGCGCTCGCAGTCCGACGCGAGAACTCGCACGAAACCAGCATCTTTCGGCTGGCCGCCGTCTAAGTCCGCGACTTCATGCGCGTTATATCCGCAGACATTCTGCGTTCTCTTTCCCAGCGCGTTGATGAATTGTCACGTAGCTCAGTGAATTACGGTTGAACCGTTCAGCCAGAAATCGTTGTTCAAAGGGAACTGAAGACGTCAGGGCGTTGTCCTATGTCAACGGGGAAGTGTTGCCGGCGTTCCGTTTTTGTGTGACTCGAAGTTTGAACTCGTTTCAGTTCAACACTTTAGAGCCACTGAGGTGAGTATCGAGGGCATTGCAGTCGCGTTTCGGCCTTGAGTTTGCATTTGTTGACATCGCAGCTCATCGCAGTCTCCGACAGCCGTAAGTACAACCGGGAGTAACGGACCATGGCCAGAAAGAAAAGAAGTTCGATCGACGTTCGCGACGGATTCCATGTGGTCGTGATGGGTGAAATGGAAATCTGGGATGGGGCCGATCTTGCCCTCCTTCGCGAAACTCTCGCACGACTCGTCGACACCGAAAATCGACCAGCAATCGGAGTCGACCTGACATTCGTTAAGTACATCCCGAGCGGCTTTTTCGGGATGCTCTACGACTACACCGACCGAGGAATTTCCGTGAGGCTCTACTCGCCGCAGGCTCACATCGCGAACATGCTTTGGTTCCGGGAATTCTTCGAAACGATCGACGGAGAAGCATTCACACTGGTCGTCAAAGCTCAGACTGGCCACTCGGCCCGTTCCGCAATCGCGGCGGGCAAAGCCCCATGGTCCGACACCGACGACGCTCCGGCTGCATTTCCGGCAACGGAAGAAACAGTCGCGGCAGCGACGATCGCCCACTGAGCCGGGCCGGGAACCGACGTTCGTAGTCACTTGGAGAATGTCCCGCAACAGGTGATGGTTGCAGCGCCGGACCTGCAACCATCGCAGCCTGGTTCGTCTGCGGTGCTCGCCGCTCGGAGTACCAACCGTTGGACTTGAATCAGCGAAAGCAGTCGCGACAGCGTCTTGAGGTACTGGCCCAGGATTTCGTCGAGTGAAGCGTCCTTCGGGCAGGAGACCGAACGATGAAGACTTTCCGACTGAGAACACTCCTCTGCGTCTTTGCGGTTCTCGCGGCAGCAATGGCCTACGGAGCGGCGATCGCCTATCCGATCGCCGTTGAACGCGGCGCCCCGTACCAGATCACTTACAGCGAATGTCTCATTTGTGGCCGCTCGCGGACGATCGAACGGCGCTGGAAAGTGAGCCCGAAGGAGACGATCGTAGCAAACCCGAATTCGGTGTGGATGCAGCCGAAAATCGATGACGAGCACGACCACTGGTGGGTTGGATCCAGTTCCGAAGGGCGATCAAATTGGTTCGACGATTCCTACATCAGCTGCGGAGGTGGTATCGGAGGCGTTTCGTCACCTCACGACCTGGCTACTAAAAGAGGCGACGATGTTGCCCGGCCATTCGTCGTGCAGTATCTGGGTCTACTGAAAGAGGGTGACCTGGACGCGATTCGGAACTTCGTCCGCACGGACGTCAGCCAGGCTTTGCAGGATCCCCCAGTCGCGAACCTTGTCGTTCAGTAACGCGCGAATGAGGGCAACAAATGCTGAAGACCTGGCAGCAACTGATCAGTGGGCAGTACGGAGCCGCACTGTGCATGCTCAGCCGGTGCATCGATCAATGTCCGGAATCCTTGTGGAACGAACCGGTCGGCAATCTGAAGTTCTGCCAGGTCGTCTTCTTCACGGACTTCTATCTCGAAGACTCCGATCGCACGTTCCGAGACCAGCCGTTTCACCGAGAGAACGCCGACTTCTTCCGTGACTACGAGGAGCTGGAATACGTCGAGCAAAAACAGCTTTACGATCGCGCGTCGATCAGAAAATATCTGCAACACTGCCGGACAAAGTTCGCTCGCGTCATTGCCGAAGAAACCGAGCAAACCCTGGTTGCTCGCTGCGGTTTTGAACGTCGCGACTTTTCCCTCGCGGAACTTCATGTCTGCAACGTCCGACACATCCAGCACCACGCATCCCAACTCAGCCTGCACCTGAGACGCGAAACGGGAGAAGGCGTCCCGTGGGTCGGCTCCGGCTGGCGAGACGAGTGACTGTTACTTGGCGACTTCGGAGACGCAGTACAGGTGCTTGTCCGAGCGGATGAAGATCTCGCCGTTGCTTATCGCGGGAGTTGCTCCGAACGATTCGCGATCGGTCGTGACCTGGTTCGCGGCCAGTTGCTCGAACTCGTCGC
>JBLFXD010000291.1:0-7873 GCA_047611045.1 Planctomycetaceae bacterium
CTGGTTTGGGTAGACCCAGACTTTGGAGTAGGTCGCGATGTTCTCGGCGATCCAGACAAAGATTGCCGTCAAAAACTGAGCCAGCATTAGCGGCATGCTTCGATGAACTTTGTCCATTCGAAAGTAAATCATGCACCGGCCATAGAGCACCGCTGACGCCAGCAGCAGTCCGTTGCGGATGTCGATGATGTGATGGTGCGTGAAGAAGTTTGCATAGATCAGCGCGGCGAGAACGAACGACGCCCACGTCGGTGGAGCGTTCGTAAATCGAAAATCCAGAATACGGAATACGCGAGCGATGTAGCTGCCAACGGCGCTGTACATGAACCCCGCAAACAAAGGGACGTTGCCCAGCCGAACGTAGGCTTCGCCAAGATAATGCCAGGCGTTAATCGCGTCCGAAGTTTTGAATAATTCCATGAATGTGGCCACGACGTGAAAGATCATGATCACGGCCGCTTCACGAAACGATTCCAGCCGAAACGCCAGCAGGACAACCTGAAATCCCACCGCCGCGAGAAACAGGAAGTCGTTTCGGTACAGACCTTCGATCGGGTACCAGAAGTGCGTCACCGCCATCAAAACCAGCAGGTACGCTCCGAAAACGGAAGATGACGCCAGCTTGATTCCGAACAGCCAGAACTCATAGAGAAACGTTCTCATTCGGAATCTCGCGGCGTCTTCGTGACTGGAGCTTGTGAGCCAGGGAAGTTAGTCGCTCGCGCGACGCCTCGCCAACGTTGGCTCCGCAATGCCCCTCGCTTCTCTCGAACGGTGCAGAACTTCGGAAAAGGCTGATACAATCAGCGTTCTGAATTCTGCTCGCGCTACAAAAATCAGACTTCCTCACCGGAAATAACACCATGACTCAATCAACCCGCCGCCAATTCATACAGTCTGGCATCGCCGCCGGAACGTTCCTGGCAACCTCATCACACCACTCGTTCGCGGCCAGCGCGAATGAAGAGATCAACCTTGGATTCATCAGCTGCGGCGGGCGAGCCAACCAGTTGATGGGGATGTTCGACAAGATCGACGGAGTCAAGATCACGGCACTGTGTGATCCAGACGGCGGTCGCGTTGCCGCCACAAAAAAACGATACCCCAAAGCAAAGGGCTACGCCGATCTGCGAGATCTGCTCGACGACGACGGAGTCGACGCGGTCGTGGTCGCAACCTGCAACCACTGGCATTGTCTGGCGGCGATCTGGGCGATGGAAGCCGGCAAAGATGTGTATGTCGAAAAGCCGCTGTCTCACAGTCAGTGGGAAGGCCAACAGACGGTCGCCGCCGCTCGAAAGCACAATCGGATCTGCCAGGTCGGTACGCAGCAGCGTTCTGATCCGATGCAGGCTGAAATCAAGAAGTTCCTGCACGAAGAAAAGGGACTCGGCGAAATCGTTTCAGCACGAGTTAACCGCTACGGCGTACGAGGATCGATCGGCAAGACATCGACGCCGCTGAAGATTGACTCCAAAGTGAATTACGATTTGTGGCTTGGACCGGCGCAGGACCAGCCGATCTTCCGCAACAAGCTTCAGTACGACTGGCACTGGGACTGGAACACCGGCTCGGGCGAGATGGGCAACTGGGGCGTCCACGTTCTCGACGACCTGCGCAACAACGTGTTTCAGGACAAAGTCGCACTGCCAAGACGAATCTTCGGCGGAGGCGGCCGAGTTGCCTGGAACGATGCCGGCGACACTCCGAATGTCCACTTTGTCTACTTCGACACGGGCTCGATCCCGGTCGTCATCGGGCTGAGCAATCTGACCGAAGCACCCGGCAAAAAGGGATCAGCCAAACATCCCGGCCCAGGCAGCGGGTACATCGCTTACTGCGAAGGCGGCCGGTTTGAAGGCCAGCGAGGCAGCGGAGCGGCCTTTGATAAGGACGGCAAGAAAATCAAATCCTTCAAGGGCAGAGGCGGCAACGGCCTGCACCAGGCAAACTTTATCGACGCCGTGCGATCTCGCGACTCGTCAACATTGAATACTGACGTCGAGGTCGGGCACCTTTCGACCGGCTGGTGCAACCTCGCCAACATCGCATTCCGAGCCGGCGACACGTTTACGCACGAAGCCGCGAAAGATTTCAACGGTGACCGCGGCGTCTGGAGCAGCCTGCTGGGCGAAACCGAAAAACATCTCGGAGCACACGGTATCGACATCGCCAGCGCCGAAATCAAACTCAGCCCGATGCTGCATGTCGACGTCGAAAAAGAAGTCTTCGTCGGTGAGAATGCAACCTCCGCCAACAAGCTTCTCAAACGCCAGTACCGAGAGGGGTATGAAGTTCCTGAACTCGTTTGAGGAACGCCGGCTGGCTCTTTCAAGGCTAATGGGGATTTCCAACCCGGCGACGTTGTGAGTTCCTCGTAGGGTGTGACAAGCGGAGCGGACCAAACGGCTGGTGTGCCGGCGCGGGAGACTTTCTTGTTACCACGGCGTCAACGAAGCTCGAAAAAATCTCCGCGCGGGCACACCGGGATTGACCAATCGGCCCGCTGGTCACACCCTACAGAAAACTGACAACATCGTGAGCGAGGAGCGGGGCTGCAGCGAAAACAAAACGGCTCAGGCGATGATGGCGTCGATGGGTTTTCCAAAATCAATTTCCAGTCGCTTCCGTCCTGGAACTTCCAGGTCGCGAGGATTCAAACCGAGCTGATTCAGCACCGTGGCATGGGCGTCGGTGACGTAGTGTCGGTCTTCCACGGCGTGGAAGCCGATTTCGTCGGTGGCTCCGTGAACGGTTCCGCCTTTGATTCCGCCGCCGGCCATCCAGATTGAGAATCCGTACGGATGATGGTCTCGTCCGTCGGACTTCTCAGCACCTGGCGTGCGGCCGAATTCCGTTCCCCACACGACCAGCGTTTCGTCGAGCAGACCTCGCTGCTTAAGGTCCTTGAGCAAGCCTGCAATCGGTTTGTCGACCGCCTTCGAACGAGTCGTGTGATTGGCGATCAGCTTGCTGTGAGCATCCCAGCCGTCATCGTAGATTTGCACAAATCGGACGCCGCGTTCGACGAGTCGCCTCGCGACAAGACTCTGTCGACCGACTGTTTTGGTGGCGGCATCGTCCAGGCCGTACAACTCCTGAGTGGCTGCGGTTTCGCGCTCGAGGTTGACGACTTCGGGAACGGCCATCTGCATTCGAAAAGCCAATTCGTACGACTTGATGCGTGCTCGCAGCGCAGCGTCGTCGGGGTAGTTGATCGCCGTTTCTCCAGACAGCTGCTGAAGCAGGTCTAACTGACCTCGGCGTTCTTCGACAAAGACGTCCGGCCCTGGGGATCCAAACGGCAACGCCTTGTTCGGCTGAACGTTGAGCCGAATTCCGGAATGTTCCGGCCCCAGATAGCTGCCATCGTGAGCCCCTTTTCCGCCGCAGCAGTCTCCCGGCGGCGGCCCCAGAACGACGAAGCTGGGCAGGTTGTTGTTCAGCGATCCCAGACCGTAATGCACCCAGGAACCGATCGACGGATAGAAGCCGTCAAAGATGTGACGACCGGTGTGAAACTGAAGTTGCGCCGCGTGGTCGTTATCGGTCGTCCACATCGAACGCACGACGGACATGTCGTCGACGCAGTCGCCAACGTGAGGCCACCAGTCGCTGACTTCGATGCCGCTTTCGCCGCGTTTCCGAAATCCCTTTTGGAGAGGATACAGCTTCGCCATTAACGCTCGCGGAGTGCCGGCAAAGTCTCGCACGTTCTTGCGATAAAATTCGGAATCGAGCACAGACTTGCCGAACGGCGACTCGTCAACCGTCATGCCGGCGAATTCGGTGAGCTTCGGTTTTGGATCGAAGCTCTCCATATGGCTTGTTCCTCCGAGCATGAAGTACCAGATCACGCTCTTCGCCTTCGGAGCAATCTTCGGAAGCCCGCTCGGCAAACTCTGCGAATCGGCACCTCGAGCTTTATCCTGAGCGAGCATTGCTCCCAGAGCCAGACCGGTAAAACCCATCCCGCAATCACCGAGGAATCCTCGCCGGGAAACGCGACCGCAGGGAAACTGGTTAATCATGATCAGGTCTCGGATGAACTGAATTCTTCGATGATGAAGTCGTAAGTCGACTATCGGATCGTGACGAAATCGTTGTGGCAATACAAAACGTGAATGAGATTCTCTTTCGCCCGCATTTCATTCTTCGGCGACGGAGCCACCTTCGCGACAGCAGAGCCACCAAATGCTGTGAGCTTCGACGATGTCAGTAGTTCAGTCTGGCCATCCAGAAACTTCAGACAAAGCGTCAACTCCGACGCCGTCGGCTGCCGCGAGATGATTTGTTCGAACCCGGCGGTGATGAATTTCTTATTCGCAACATCGCTGTCCGCGCCAGCCGTCGCCTGATCAATCTGCCTGGCAAGGTGACGTGACATCTCAAGCGGCAACGCACTGTTCGACAGAGCGAGGGCCTGCTGAGGCACCACGCTGTCACTGCGACGGTAGCAGGCGTTGGGGTTGGCGACGTCGAACAATTCCAGAAACTTCATTCGATCGTCCGGCGTGATGCGAAAGTACAAACTGCGGCGAAGCGTCGTCGCGCCGTCCGTAGGCGAGATGTCCGGCCCTCCTCGAGTCAGGTCGAGCTTGCCCGCGCTGGCCAGAACACAATCCCGGACCACTTCGGCTTCCATTCGTCGCGAGTTAGCTCGCCACAGAAATCGGTTCTCGGAATCGGTCTTGCGGTTTGGAGAATTCTCGGCCGCTGCCGAACTCAGTCGGTAGGTTCGTGAAAGGACGATTTGCCGGTGGAGATGTTTCATCGACCAGTTGTTCGCGACAAGTTCGGAAGCCAGCCAGTCGAGCAACTCACCATGCGACGGCGGCTTCCCGTTGAGTCCGAAGTTCTCAACCGACGGAACGATGGCCTCGCCGAAATGCCGCAGCCAGATGTGATTCGCAGCGATTCTCGCCGTCCGCGGGTTTCGAGGATCGGTAATCCAGTCGGCCAAAGCGGCACGTCGACCCGTACTGGTTTTCGGATACGTCGGTCCGATCGGCTCGTACTTTGTGTCCGTGAGGGCGGCAGCTTCGACCGCAGCCGCAAGTTTCTTCTTTGCCTCAGCAAGCTTTTTGTCGGCTGCGGAGTCGTCTGGTTGCTTAGCATCGCCCCCCTGCCCTGCCTGCTTGTGAGCCTGTTCAAGCAAATCGACTTGTTGCTCCGCAGTGAGCCATTCCAATTCGGCCTGAGCAACCGCAACCTGACGTTCAGCGGCGCCGGCAAGTTCCGCCAGCGTCGTGGCGTTACCGGCCGCAGGCTGTGAGTGTTTGGCCTGTTCCGCCACGATTCTCGCCCGAAGGGAATCCACTTGCCGCTCGGTCAATGAAACTCGTTTCTCCTGAAGAGCGACCGCGTGAACGGCTTCGAGTTGCTTGCGACGCAGGTCGCTACTACTTTCACGCAGCTCCTGAATCTCCAGCTCGACGAATTCAGCAGCGCCGCTGTGAACCCACAACGCAAACTTGCCGTCGCGGCGAGCTTCAGGCATGACGTATTCGAGTTTCAACTCACCGTTCAACGAGATGTTGAGCAACGGTCCGCGAACGGTGACTACAACAAGCGTTTCTTCGCCGACGTTCAGCTTGACCTGGACAATCCCCTCCCGTGGGTAAACCTGCTTGCCGCCCGTTCGATGAAAAGCCTGGATACTCTGACGGGTGTCGCCAGTGCTTGTGTAAACGTCCTGCGAGTTCCCCTTGTCGACGAAGTCAAAACTGAATCCCACCGAGCGGTAACTACCCGGCGAAAGCGTCCGGTATCGAACCCTGGCTTGAAAATCTTTGGGGTGATTCTTCGTGGTGACGATCGTCGCGAAGCTCGTTATCGACTTTTGAGCAAGATGCCCGTCCTCGTACTTCCAGTCGCCGCTCAGCATTTTCCAGGTATCGACTCGCGGCGATGCGAAGTCATCGTGCAGGAACGGTTTCTCGTCCGAAACTTCAGAATCGGGATCGGCGGTCTGCTTCGATTTTGCAGCGGCGATGGCTCCATCCAGTTTCTCCGTGGCGATCTTCACCTCGCTTCGCAGCTTCTCAAGTTGCGAAGAGGCAGTCACGACGTCTTCTTTTGCCGTGTCAATCAGGTTTTTTGAGTAGTCACTCTGCAACGCCGGATACCACGCCGCGGCGGGCAACTGGACAGGACGGATCTCCGGCAGCGCAACTCCGAGTGCTTCCGGAACGGCCGGGCTGATTGGTTGAGACTTGTCGGGCGATCGGTCGTTGCCACGTTCGAACAACCACGTCGGAGCATCGATTGTCTTGTCGTAAATTCGCGACAGGCCGTCGACCGGAATCTCTCCCAGAGTTTGATCCTTAATGACGCCGCTGCCGGCTGAGAGTGGGTCGGTGCGAACATCGTGCGGTTCGAAGAACGCTCGAAACCGGTAATAATCCAACTGCGAAATCGGGTCGTACTTGTGGTCGTGACACCGGCAGCAGCGGAGCGTCAGACCGAGAAACGCCTGACTTGTCTGCTCGACGGTTTCGAACAGCCAGACGTTTCGGTCGAACTTGTACCAGTTGCGGCCGAGGAATCCGGTGGCTCGCAAAGTCTGCGTTTCGGTCGGTGCGATTTCGTCGGCGGCGAGCATTTCGCGCACCATCTGATCGTAGCCCTTGTCTTCGTTGAGCGACTCGATGATCCAATTGCGCCACTTCCAGATGTGCCGCTGGCTGTACCGCATTTCGTTGCTCGCCCGCCGACCGTACCAGTCGCTGTACCTCCAGACGTCCATCCAGTGCCTGCCCCAACGCTCGCCGTACTGAGGCCGTGATAGCAGGTCGTCAACGACGGCGGCGAAAGCTTCGTCCGAGGGGTCAGCAAGAAAGGAGTGCAGCTCTTCCCGAATCGGAGGCAGCCCGATCAGATCCAGAAAAACTCGCCGCAGAAGAATGTCTGGCGGCGCATCGGTCACAGGTTGCAGACCATGCTCACGATGCTTCTGTCGAATGAATCTGTCAATCGGCGACCTGTCCCAATCGCTGGACTCTTCGGACGAAAGGCCTGGCCGCACGACAGGCTGGTAGGACCAGTAGTCTTTGGGATCAGTCAGCGGCTTTTCATCGGCCGGCGCATGAGCCCCCGCTTTAATCCACTCGACAATGATCGCGACTTCGGATTCCGAAAGGCGTTCCCCCTCGCCTTCAGGCGGCATCGAGAACCCAGCATCACCGGTCAGGACTCCGACCAACAGACTTTCATCCGGACTGTTTTGCGAAATCGTTGAGCCACTTTCGCCGCCCTTCGTGATCGCGGCCGCCGTGTCGAGCCGCAAGCCCCCCTTTTGACGAACCGGCCCATGACACGCGACGCAATGGTTGATCAACAGCGGCTTGACTTCTGAGAGGTAATCAACCTCGGCTCGGAGTTCGGCAGCGGCGGATAGAACAAACCAGGTGGTGCAGAAAACTGTCGCGAATCTCATGTCGCTTCATCCTGCGGACGGCGAATTGGGAAGAGTCGATAATACTCGACAACCCTCCCGATTCCGAAGTCGTCGCCGCAGAAAGTTCTGTGACGTCGGTCATGTGTTGACCGAACAGTCAAGCGGCGCTGACGTCCATCGATTCCATTTTGCGGAGCTCGATGTCGGAAAACCGTTGTCGAATCGTGGGCAACACCGTACCCATGACCATTGTCCCGATGACGCCGATAAGAAGCAGAGGGAAGAAGACTGCGTAGGGCTGTTGCATAATCAATGCGATCATTCCGGTGACCAGACAAACCACACCGAAGGTTAACGTGGCCCAGCAGATCGCCAGACAGACGTTCTTGCCGCGGCCCCGGCCACTGAGTACTCCCACCAGAGCTCCCAACATTCCGAGCAGTGGCCCCAGGATTGCCCCCATCAGATTCCCGG
>JBLFXD010000292.1:0-7872 GCA_047611045.1 Planctomycetaceae bacterium
GTGCTGACCAAGGCCGGGTGCAACGTCGGAGTCTGCCATGCGAAGGCGGGCGGTGGACAGAAAGGGTTTCAGCTTTCGTTGCTGGGATTCGAGCCGGCTGAAGACTACGAAAGTCTTGTCAAAGATGGGCACGGCCGACGTCTGTTTCCTGCTGTTCCCGATCAAAGTCTGATCCTGCGTAAAGCGTCGGGACAGACTCCTCATGGCGGCGGAATTCGGCTCGCACGAGACTCCGTCGGATACGCGACTCTTCGTCGGTGGATTGAGCAGGGTACGCCGTTCGGCTCAGACTCTGAGTCGCAACTCGTTTCAGTTGAAGTTCAGCCGAGCCGCGGGCTTGTGAAGATGTCTGGTGAGCAGCAACTCAAAGCCGTAGCCAGGTACTCTGACGGCAGCGTTCGCGATGTCACGGAGTTAGCTCTCTACGAATCGAACTCCGAGGCGATGGCACATGTCAGTGAGCAGGGCCTCGTCAGTGTTCAGGATATTCCCGGCAAGGTCGCCATCATGGTGCGTTACCAGGGAAAGGTGTCCGTCTTCACGGCGGCTGTTCCGTTGGGAGCGCCGGTCGAAACACTGCCGCCCGCAAAGAACTTTGTCGATCAGCACGTGTTTGCGAATCTCAAGGCGATCGGAATTCCACCGTCGGAAGTTTGCGACGATGCAACGTTCCTTCGACGCGTGACGCTGGACATTGCCGGTCGACTCCCGAAGGAATCCGAGACGGCGGCGTTCATAGCAAGTACCGATGCCGACAAGCGGGACCAGGTCATCGACGCGTTGCTTCGCAGTCCTGACTACGCCGACTTCTTCGCCGGCAAGTGGACGCCGCTGTTGAAGAATCGTCGAGACGATGCCAGCGACATTACGTCCAACTTCGCGTTCCACGCCTGGATCCGCGACAGCCTGCTCGCCAACGTTCCGTACGATCAAGTCGTGCGAGAACTTCTGGCCGCAACCGGAACCGTCATCGGCAATCCGCCAGTTGCCTGGTACAAACGCGTGAAGGAGCCAAAGCAGCAACTGGAAGATGTCGCCCAGTTATTTCTCGGCGTGAGAATGCAGTGCGCTCAGTGTCACCATCACCCTTTCGAACGATGGAGCCAGGACGACTATTACAGCTTTGCGGCGTTCTTCAGTCAGGTCGGGCGCAAACCGACGGGAACTCGTGGCGAAGATTTGATCTTCCACAAGCGAGGGATCGCCACAGCAAAGAACGTCAAAACCGGTGAGGCTCTCGCGCCGGCAGCATTTGGTGACGACGTTGGTGATATTTTACCCGACGCCGACCCTCGGCTGCGACTGGCTGACTGGATGAGCTCTCCAAAGAATCCGTTCTTTGCGAAGGCTCTGGTCAATCGGTACTGGAAGCACTTCTTCACGCGAGGATTGATTGAGCCTGAAGACGACATCCGCGACACAAATCCGCCGACAAATCCCGAACTGCTCGCCGCTTTGGAAGAACACTTCATCAG
The DNA here is from genome assembly GCA_047611045.1 of Planctomycetaceae bacterium. Classification (GTDB taxonomy): domain Bacteria; phylum Planctomycetota; class Planctomycetia; order Planctomycetales; family Planctomycetaceae; genus JABMPE01. Next base: position 1,476 of record JBLFXD010000292.1, read on the forward strand.
CAGCGGGTTTGACCTGAAGAGTCTGATTCGAGAGATCACTCGCTCGACCGCTTACCAGCTCAGTTCGAAGCCGAACAACTACAACCTGGTCGATCGGCAGAATTACTCACGTTACTACCCGAGGCGCATGCAGGCAGAAGTGCTGCTTGATTCGATCGACTTTCTCACCGGTGCGAAGACGACGTTTGCGAACCTGCCGCCCGGTACGAGAGCCGTCGCGTTGCCCGACAACAGTTACAACCGGGCGTCGCCGCTTCTGCAGGTCTTCGGCCGGCCGAACAGTCTCAGTGTTTGCGAGTGCGAACGGGTTCAGTCATCGAGTCTCGCACAAAGTCTGCATCTGATTAACTCGTCCGAGATCAAGTCGAAGCTGGCAGTCGGGGGTGGTCGTGCCGTTCGGCTGGCGACTTCGAAAGATGTTTCTGACGAAGACAAGATTACGGAACTGTACGTCGCCGCGTTTTCCCGCAAGCCTCGGCCGGACGAATTGGCGACGGCAATCGCCTATCTGAACGAACCGTTGACAGACGCGGCCGGCAAGCCGATTGCCAAAAGCACTGCGGCCCGCGGAAACTTTCAGGACCTGATCTGGGCGTTGATGAATTCGAAAGAATTCCTCTTTAACCATTGAGTGAAGACATGCGGACAATCATGAATTCAAAACTGAACCTCGGCCCTCGTTTTGCTTCCCATCAGCAATTCCAGGTTCCACGACTCGTCATGCTGTCGTTCATCGGCTTGATGACGCTGTCTGTTCTGCAATTGACGACGACCTCCGCGTGGGCGCAGGCCGTTTGCCTGCCGGCACCTCGACTTCTGACGACAATGCCAATGGGTGGCCAGCTTGGGACGAGTGTAGAAATCACCATCACCGGAGCCAACTTCGAGAACGCAGATCAACTGAGCTTCTCCCATCCCGGCATTACCGCGACGCCGAAACTCGACGATGCAGGCAAACCGATTGCCAACCGCTTCATGGTAAACATTGCCAAAGATTGTCCGGCTGGCATCCATGAAGCGCGAGTGATGACGAGACTCGGAGTGTCCTCGTCGCGAGCGTTCAACGTGGGGACGCTGACCGAGGTGACACAAACGGCGGCGAATACGACTCTCGAAACGGCCGCACCCTTGCCGATCAATTCAACGTGCAATGCCGTCATGACGAAACAGGCGGTGAGTCATTACTCGTTCGAAGCAGCTAAAGACCAAAGAATCGTCGTCGACTGTGCGGCGACGGGAATCGATTCAAAGCTCAAACCCGTCGTGATCATCGCCGACGCACAAGGAGCCGACCTTGTCGTCGAGCGGCGAGGTGGCGCGTTGGACTTCACCGTTCCCGAAACCGGCCAGTACGTCATCAAGCTTCACGACCTGACGTTCAACGGCGGGGCTTACTACTTCTACCGGCTGGCCGTCAAAGAGGCAGCAAAGGGTGAAGTCGTTCCTCGGTTGCCGTCCACAGAAACCGTCAGCTCCTTTTCGTGGCCGCCGATAGGACTGCCCGCGACTGCCGCAGCATCAGAACTGGAACCGAACAACGAACACGCTCAGGCACAGAAGATCACATTCCCCTGCGATATCTCGGGAAGCTTCTTCCCCGCTGCCGACGTCGACACGTTCGAGTTCACAGCGAAGAAGGGGGATGTCTGGTGGGTTGAAGTCGCTTCCGAACGATTCGGTTTGCCGACCGATCCGTCGATCGTCGTTCAGCACGTCGCCACCGACGGCGATGCCGAGAAACTGACAGACGTTGTCGAACTCAGCGACATCCCCAGCCCGGTGAAAGTATCGAGTAACGGTTACTCGTACGACGGCCCGCCGTACAACGCGGGATCGCCGGACATCATCGGAAAAGTCGAGATTAAAGAAGACGGCGTTCACCGGGTGCAACTTCGGGACCTGTTTGGCGGCACGCGCAAAGATGCTCGAAATGTCTACCGTCTGATTGTTCGGAAAGCTCAGCCAGACTTTGCTCTCGTCGGGTGGGCATTGCACATGAATCTGCGGAACGGTGACCGAAACGCACTTTCAAAACCGATCGCGCTGCGAGGTGGAGCGACCATTCCGCTGGAAGTCGTCGTGGTTCGACGCGACGGGTTCAATGGCGAGATTACTTTGGAAATGGACAACCTTCCCGATGGCGTCACGGCAGCGGGCCTGAAGATTCCGGCCGGCAAGAACCGAGGCATCATGCTCGTTACTGCCGAGCAGAACGCTCCGCGCGGGCTGGCGAGTGCTTCGTTCATCGGCAAAGCGACGATCGGTGGCAAAGAGGTGACGCGTCCGTGTCGGCTGGCATCGATGGCGTGGCCAGTTCCGAATGCGTGGAGCGAAATCCCCAGTCCGCGACTTCTGGCGGACGTACCGATTTCCGTCAGCGGGTCCGAGTTTTCTCCCCTGACGATTGCATCGACCGCGAACAAAGTCTGGGAAGTAACGGCTGGAGAGAAATTGACGCTTCCGCTGATACATTCCCGTCGTTGCGACTTTTCCGGAGCCAACATTAGCCTGAAAACGTTTGGTCCAGGATTCGAAGGCGTGCCCGCGTTTGATGCTTCTCTGACTGCTGAAACTTCGGAAGCCGTGCTGGATCTGGCGAAATTGAAGACGCCACCCGGTGACTACACGATCGCTTTTTATGGCAGCGCCGTCGCGAAATACCGATATAACGTTGAGGCGGTAGCGGCAGCCGAAGCGGCACTTACTCAGGCAAAGCTGGAAGCCGAGACTCTGGCTGCCGAAGTGAAGGCCCTTGCCGACGCCACAAAATCAGTTCCTGTCGAACAGAAAGCTGAAGCGGACAAAGCCGTGCAGGAAGCATTGACGAAACAGAAAGCGGCAGATGCCGCAGTCGCTGCGGCGGACAAGTTACTGAAGGCCGCAACGGCGGCAGCAAAGCCGAAAGACATTGTGGATATCGTTGTCTCGACGCCAATTTCCATTCGCGTCAATCCAGCGGAGAAGAAATGACTCACCCGTTCAACGCATCATCAAACAACGCCTGCCCGGGACCAGACGGTCGCCGCGGCTTCATGAAAATGGGGCTGGCCGGTTTCGCATCTCTGAGTCTTCCGGGCATGTTGCGACTCAAAGCCGCCAGCGCCGCATCACAGACCAAAGAGAAGACGGCTGTGATCATGGTCTGGAAACCAGGCGGTTGCTCGCACATCGACACGTACGATCCGAAGCCGCAGGCAGGCAGCGAATACCGCGGCCCGTTCAGCACGATTCCGACAGCGGTGCCCGGCATGCAGTTTACGGAACTGCTGCCAATGCAGGCGAAGATCGCCGACAAGTTCACCGTTCTGCGTTCGATGCGACAGGGAGCGGGCGGGCACCCGGCCGGTTCGATGCAGATGCTGTCGGGCGATACCGACACTCGCGACAAACCAAAACCGCGACTGCCCGATTGGATGTCGGTCACCAATTATCTGCGTTCTCTGGAAGGCCCGCGAACTGTCCCGTTGCCCGCCTACGTAGGTATCAGTCCGCCGACCTCGTATAACGGTCCCGCTTATCTCGGTGATGCCTACTCGCCGTTTTCGGTGACGGGTGACCCGAACAGTCCAAAGTTTGTCGTGCCAAACATCGGCCTGACTGACCAGACGGAAGTCAAACATCTGGGACGCCGGGCATCTCTCCGACAGAACCTGGACACGCTGGAACGAGCGTTCGATCAGGCCGGCGAGCTGCAGGCTCTGGACGAGTTTGAAACTCAGGCCATGACCCTTCTCACCAATCCCAAAACGAAAGACGCGTTTGATCTGACGAAAGAAGACGATCGGACGCGCGACCGTTACGGGCGGAATTCGTGGGGGCAACAGTTGCTGCTCGCTCGCCGTCTGGTCGAAGCGGGTGTTGAAGTTCTCACATCCAGCCTGCGAGGCCCGTTGTGCGGCCGAGTAAATAACTGGGATGACCACGCGGTGAATCATCACGTGTTTGACGCGATGCGTTTCCGAGCTCAAGCCTACGACCAGGCTGTCTCGGCCCTGATCGAAGACATTTACGACCGCGGCCTCGACGAGCGGGTTCTGGTTGTCGTGACCGGCGAATTCGGCCGCACGCCCAAGATCAGCTACCAGCCCAGTACTGGTGCCGGAAACGCCAGCGCGCCAGCTGGAACAAAGCAACCAGGACGAGACCACTGGCCGCGAGCGTTCTCCAACATCTGGGCGGGCGGCGGCATTGAAACGGGCCGCTTCATCGGAGCGACCGACAAACGCGGCGAGGACTCGATCGAGCGTATCTGCAGCGCCGGTGATTTCCTGTCGACGATCTATCACCACCTCGGCATCGATTCGTCAAAGATCGCCATCAAAGACTTCAACGGTCGCCCGACACCAATCGTCGATCAGGGAAGTCCAATTCCCGAGCTGATCAGCTGACCGAGCGTGCCCGTAGGCTGGAACAAGCTCCGCGAAGTTCCGGCGTTTTGTGCTGCCGGAACTGCGCGGAGCTTGTTCCAGCCTACTTGCTTCTTTTCATGGGCTTACTTTTTCAGCAGCTCGTCGATCGAGAACCGCAGGAAGTACAGTTCGCCGGGTCCTTCGTAGAGGACTCCGACGTGGTCTTCGCCAATCTGGGTCAGCGTTGAATATCCGCTGCCGGGGCGTTCGTCGTAGAGCGTGTGCCATTTTCCAGGCCAGGTCATGCCTTCGTCGTCGCTGACTTTCATCGTGAAGTGAGATCGTCCGCGAGTCGTGTTCGGGTTTGAGAAAAACAGCAACGGGCCGTGCTTCGGATGGACGACTCGCAGGATGTCGGCATTGCAGACGGGTTCGGGGAGTGCATTCCGCGATGTCGAATGCTGCGTCCAGGTTTTGCCCAGATCGGCAGTTGTGTAGATGCTGCGTGATCCGCCGCGGTTGTCGCGGCAGTTGATCATGATCGAGCCGTTGCCGAGTTGCACAATCTGAGCCTCAGTCGTGTCAATCTTCACGCCGGTGCCGATCGTCCATGTCTCGCCGCGATCTTTGCTGGAGATGATGGTCGAGAATGGTTTTCCGTTGACCGGCTCGCTGTCTTCTCCGCGAAACTGCGCCGGAAAGACGAGCGTGCCATCACGCAGCGTGATTCCGTTGCCTGGTCCGTCGAGCACGAATCGCCACTTCGGATTCACTTTAACCTGCGGCGTGATGTTGATCGGTTTCGACCAGGTTTTGCCGTCGTCAGCGCTTTTGACGAGCATGAACTGGCCCGTTTCCTCCGGCGTCATCCCTGGTCCGGATCCTCGCCACGAACGATTGCCGTGACTCCAGGTCGCGGCGACCCAGATGTCTCCGGTCACTCGGTCAGTAAGAATCGAGGGGTCGCCGATCCCGTCGAAGCTCCACTTCGGATCGTTGCCCATGTCCATGATGACTCGCATGGGCTCCCAGGTCCGACCGCCGTCCGTGCTGCGGCTCATGCCGACGTCGATGTCTCCAGGCAGGTCGCCACCACGCTGGTTGCGATTGTCGTAAACGCCGATCAACGTTCCCGCGTTCGTCGTCGTGATGCCGGGGATCCGGTAAGTGTGAACGCCATCGTCGCCGTGTTGCCGCAGCGCCACGCCGACTCTTCTGTGAATACTCGACGTGCCTGCGTCCAGTTTGACGGTTTCTTTGCCATCGAGCTGGATGCTGCCACACGTTGCGGTAACGAATTCATCGAGGCTGGCGCCGGGAGCAAGTTCACAAGTGAGAGGAAAGATGTTTGAGCCGGGAAGCAGTTCAGTTTCAAGTTTCAAACGGGCACCGAGCCCCGGCTTCAACGTCTGTCCGTGAAATTTAACTTCTCGAAGGAAGTCGCTGCCGGTCGGAAAACTGAATTCGACGGCTGTCAGCTTTCGCGGCGACAGGCTGCCTTCGGTTTCGATTTCCAACTGCAACAACACCGAGTTTTTCTGGCCGATCAATACAGGGGCGGTCTGTTGAGCGACCGCGACGCGAGTCACCGACATCGGTTTTGCATCGACGAGATTCATATCGTCGACCAACACTCCAGTGCCGGGCGGAGACGTGCAGGTCATCCGGAAGTGACGGGCACCTTCGGGCAGAGAAATCTCGACTCGATTGAGATACGGGCGACCAACTTTCACCGACTTGTCGCCGCTGTAAATCTCCTGCCATTTGTTGCCGGATTTAGCTTCGACTCGGAATGTGAACGGTGCTCGCTTCGTCCAGCGTTCAACCGCGAAGGTCAGTTGAGAGTAATTCTTCCCGACATGTTTGTCGGTCAGTTCGAATTCGAGTTCTGAGTGCTCGCCGCCCATCAGGTGCAGGCAATTCCGTCCTGTTCGTGCGAGCTTCGCAGAAACCTCGGCATGCCCCACGGGAGCCTGCCACGTAGCTCCGTCAAACTCGGCTACCGTTATCACGCCGGCTCTCGGAGTTTCAAATCCGGTGAAACCTGC
>JBLFXD010000293.1:0-7869 GCA_047611045.1 Planctomycetaceae bacterium
TGTGCGGTTGGAACGGATCCGGGAAGCGGCGGGCGACGTGGTTGTCTGCAATGTGGACTCCGTCGACGACGCACATCGAGAGATCGTTGATGCCGATGCGTTCTTCGGAAAGATCACTCCGAAGTTGCTTGCGGCGGCCGGTCAGTTGAAGTGGGTGCAGTCTCCGACAGCGAGCCTGGAACATTATCTGTTTCCCGAATTGATCGAACATCCGTGCCAGCTGAGCAACATGCGCGGTTTGTTCTCCGACGTGATCGCTGATCACGTGATGGGTTACGTACTGTGCTTCGCGAGGAACCTGCATCTCTACATGCGGCGGCAGATGGAATCCCGCTGGGCACCGATCGGCAACGAGGCCATGACCGAGCAGACCTTTGTGACCGGTCCGGCCTCGGTGTCGCCGGTCGACAGCGCCCACATTCATTTGTCCGACGCGACGATTGGCGTCGTCGGCGCGGGGTTCATCGGTCAGGAAGTCTGCCGCCGAGCCTCGGCCTTCGGCATGACCGTCCTGGCTGTTGACCCGATCTGCCGACAGGTCGAAGGGATCATCGACGAGGTCTGGTTGCCGGAACGCCTCCCTGAACTGCTCGCGGCAAGTGATTTCGTCGTGATTGCCGCACCTCATACTCCGGCGACTTATAAACTGTTCCGTACGGAGCAGTTTGAGCAGATGAAAGACTCGGCATTCCTCATCAACATCGGTCGCGGAGTCATCGTGGACCTTGAGAATTTGACGTCCGCTCTGGAGAACGGCCTGATCGCCGGCGCTGCGCTCGACGTTTTCGAAACCGAGCCGCTGCCGCCTAAGCACCGCCTCTGGAAACAGCAAAACGCCATCCTGACACCGCACATCGCCGCTGCGTCGCCCCGCATCGCTGAACGGCACCTCGAAACGCTGCTCGAAAACGTCCGACGCTTTGTCGCCGGCAAGCCGCCAGCGACGCTCGTTGACAAACGTCAGTGGTTCTGAGTACTCGTCCACCAATCAAGGGTTGGACACACAGGGTAGTGTTGTGTCGTTGCCGATGCTGCGTCGGCTCGAAGCTGCCACCGCCGGCAACGGCGGCTGGTTTTTAAGTCGCCGAGTGATCCGCTATCTTCCTCGGGCTGCGGGTGGATGCATTCTGCGTCTGCCCTTTTTCCAACCAGATTCACCGACTCCGCTTCAACAGAGGTGCCTCATGCGAATGCTTTCCGTTTTCTCCCGAGCCGCTCTGCTGGCTGCCGCATTCTCCCTCACCGCGATCAGCCCAGCCGGCGCGGCCGACGTCAACACTTCCGAAATCAATGTCGGCGTCCGCCGAGTGTTTCCTGGAGTCCAGATTCGGCGACCGATCGTCGTGACTCACGCAAACGATGGTTCGGATCGAATCTTCGTCGCTTCGCAACTCGGCGTTGTCCACATTCTGGAGAATGACGAAGAAGCCGAAGAGTCGATTACGTTTCTCGATATCGAAGACCAGGTTGTCTACAACGACAAGCAGAACGAAGAAGGTCTGTTGGGGATGGCCTTCCATCCGAAGTACAAGAACAACGGGCAGCTCTTCATTTATTACACAACGAAGTCTGCTCCCCTGACATCGGTCATCTCGCGGTTCACTGTTTCGAAGAACGATCCGAACAAGATCGATCCGAAGTCTGAACAGGAAATCCTGCGAATCCCGCAGCCCTACTGGAATCACAACGGCGGGACGATCGCCTTCGGGCCAGACGGCATGTTGTACGTTGCGCTCGGCGATGGTGGAAAAGGCGGAGACCCACACCTGAACGGCCAGAACCTGAAGACGTGGCTCGGCAGCATCCTGCGAATAGACATCGACCACCACGACCTGGGAAAGGCCTACGCCGTCCCCAAAGACAATCCGTTTGTCGGACGCAAAGACGCTCGCGGCGAAATCTACGCTTACGGAGTTCGCAACATCTGGCGGATGTCGTTTGACCGAAAAACTGGCCACCTGTGGGCAGGCGATGTCGGACAGAAGCTGTGGGAAGAAATTGACATCATCGAAAAAGGCGGCAACTACGGCTGGAACAACCGCGAAGGTCTGCACTCGTACGAAGGCGGCGGGAAAGCCAGCTCAAAAACACTCGATCCAGTCTGGGAGTACCCGCACGATCCTGAAACTCAGCCGATGATCGGAGGACAGCACGGCAAATCGATCACCGGCGGACACGTCTACCGCGGCAAAGCGATTTCGAATCTCGGCGGGTACTACGTTTACGCTGACTATGTAACAGGAATGCTCTACGCCCTGAAATACGACTGGTCAAAGAAAACCACAACCGAAAACCGAAAGATCCCAAGCTCAAAGCTGCCGGTTATGTCATTCGGCGAAGATCAGAACGGCGAGCTCTACTACACGACTCCGATCGGCGCGATCTTCAAACTCGTACCAGGCGAATAGTTTTGTATTGAAGTTTTGAACGCAGAGATCGCAGTAGATGAATCCGTAGGGTGGGCACTGCCCACCAACCGAGACGAATGGTGGGCGATGCCCACCCTACAACGGAAGACTGATATTTATGGAATCGTTCGAAGCCCGGGTCGAGCTGCCCTGTTCAGTCGAAGAAGTGTTCGACCTGGTCGCTCGCCCTGAAGGCATCAAGAAGATCAGCCCGCCCGAGATAGGGCTGTACTTTACGAACCCGCCAGAACGATACGCCTTGGGAGCGAAGGTCGAATTCAAGATCCAGGCCATGGGGGTGGTTCGAGAAATCACGCACGAAGTGACGGCCTTCGACGACCCCAAATCATTCACTGAAGAACAGATTGCCGGGCCGTTCCGGCATTGGGTTCACGAGCACATTTTCGAGACTCTCGAAGATGGCGGGTGCGTGGCAATTGATCGAATTCAGTTTCTTCCGCCCGGCGGAGTCGCTGGCATGATCATGACGGCGTCGCGCATCCTCGATAATCTGGAAGACGGATTTGATTATCGACACGAGCAACTCGAACGGCACTTTCGGGAACACTCCGGAAGTTAAACTGAGAGCCCGCCGCATTTTTCGTTTCAAGTTCAGCCGCTGCGAATAGTCGAGTAAATCATGCCGCAGGATCCGTACGAGCAGCAGCGACGCAACACGGCGACGTACGGAGCACTCGCCGGTGTACTGCTTTGCGGATTGGCATTGCTTGCACTGGCCGCGCTCGTCATCCCCGACATCCTTCTCATCGTGTTTGTACTCGCCGGCGTTGTTGCGATCGGGATTCTGCAATACGTCACGTGGGGCTGGATGCTCGAAAAATACCGAATTCGCGACGACGATGATCAGCCGAAGTCCTGAGCCTGACGTCGCCTCAAGGAGTGAACGATGGACAGTGACTTTCTGAGACTCGTCGAATCCGACGATGCCGGCGTGATGGCTGTTGAAACTGTCGGAGCTGGACCATCGGGTTCGCTTCCTCTGACGGAAAAAATGCTACGGGAATCGCCCAGCGGTGATCTTTTCGGCCTGACTCAGAGCGCCGGCATGGGCTGGGATCCTCAGCAGCTTCTGTGGGAGCAGGTTCTGATCCTCAGCACGATGGGCGGCATTCGCGGCGAAGACGGAAAGCCGATTGCACTGGGTTATCACACCGGCCACTGGGAAGTCGGCCTGTTGATGCAGGCTGCCGCTCGGGAACTCGTCCAGCACGAACGCTTGCCCTTCGCCGCCTACTGCAGCGACCCCTGCGACGGACGCTCGCAAGGCACGACGGCGATGATGGACAGCCTCGCGTACCGCAACGACGCCGCGATCGTCATGAAAAGACTGATCCGGTCCTTGCCGTTGCGAACCGGTGTGCTCGGCGTAGCGACCTGCGACAAAGGTCTGCCGGCGACAATGCTCGCCTTGGCCAGTCAGCACGATCTTCCGTGTGTCGTCATTCCCGGCGGAGTGACGCTACCCGCCAGGCAAGCCGAAGACGCCGGCAAGGTGCAATCGATCGGGGCGAGGTTCGCTCACGATGAAATTTCGCTCGACTACGCCGCCGAACAAGGTTGCCGAGCGTGCGGCAGCGCCGGCGGCGGCTGCCAGTTTCTGGGCACGGCTGCAACGGCGCAAGTCGTCGCCGAGGCGATGGGAATGTGCCTTCCACACAGCGCGCTGGCTCCGTCCGGACAACCCATCTGGCTGGACATCGCCGTTCGATCTGCGCGAGCCGTCGTCGAGTTGCGAAAGAAGAAACTCGCGATGCGCGACATTCTGACGCCGGACTCGATTCACAACGCGATGGTCGTTCACGCGGCGTGCGGTGGATCGACCAACCTGCTGCTCCACATTCCGGCGACTGCTTTTGCTGCGGGACTGGAGCGGCCAACCGTCGACGACTGGAGCCGCATCAATCGACAGGTTCCTCGTCTGGTCGATGTGTTGCCGAACGGTCCCGTCGGGCATCCTACCGTGCAGATGTTCCTGGCCGGCGGCGTCCCGGAACTGATGCTACACCTAAGAACGCTTGGCCTGCTCAAACTTGACGCGCTGACCGTCACCGGCCGGTCGCTCGGCGACGTACTTGAGTGGTGGGAATCTTCCGACCGACGTCCAACGCTCCGCGAAGAGCTGACAAAACGCGACGGAGTCAACCCGGACGACGTCATCATGTCGCCTGAGAAAGCCAAAGAACGAGGCCTCACCAGCACGGTCTGCTTTCCGGTCGGCAACATCGCGCCGGAAGGATCCGTCATCAAGAGCACGGCCATCGACCCGACCGTCGTCGACGAAGATGGAACTTATCGGAACACCGGGAACGCTCGCGTCTTCACCGCTGAGCGGGACGCGATCGCCGCCATCAAAAAAGGACAGATCAAGGCCGGCGATATTGTCGTCCTGATTTGCCGCGGCCCGATGGGCGCCGGCATGGAGGAAACTTACCAGTTGACTTCGGCACTGAAGTATCTCGACTTCGGAAAACACGTCGCCATCATCACGGACGCGCGATTCTCTGGAGTTTCCACGGGAGCGTGCATCGGACATGTCGGGCCGGAAGCGCTGGCCGGAGGGCCAGTCGGCAAAATCCGTAACGGCGACCGAATTCGGATCGAGATCAACCGGAACACGCTCGAAGGCTCAATCAACTTTATCGGCGAAGACGACCGTGAATTCTCCCCGGAAGAAGGAGCGAAGATTCTGGCCGAACGCCCTGCCGATTCGTCGCTCGTCGCCGACCCGGACCTGCCTGACGACACTCGTCTGTGGGCACTTCTGCAGAAGTTTGGCGGCGGAACCTGGGGCGGCTGCGTCTACGATGTCGACGCCATCGAACGTGCGTTGAACAAAGCCGGCGAGTAGCGAGTCAGCCCCGGATCAGCACCAGTCGCCAGACTTGCGACCGGTAGACGATCCGCCATACTTCCCCCGCAGTTGCGACTCTGCGGGAACCTCAGAACGACGACGACACATCCTACAGTCTCCAGCTGATACACAGGTTGCTCAGGCGTAATCCCCAACGATGCTGTGAGTTTTTCAGTCGGCATGAAAGTAGGCTGGAACAAGCTCCGCGCAGTTCCGGCAATCCGAACGGGTTATGACTCTCGACTGCCGGAACAGCGCGGAGCTTGTTCCAGCCTACGAAAAGACACAACCTCGACGGATTGGAAAGCGGACACGATGTCGCAGGATGCTACTTCAAACGAGTCGGACTCAAACAAAGTCGTCGGAGTTCCTTCCGAAACGTTCCCCGACGAACGACGCGTGGCACTCGCTCCGGCCAACGTCGCGGTCCTGAAGAAGGCTGGCGTCGACGTCCTCATTCAAACCGGCGCCGGCACTCCTGCTGGCTACGCCGACGACGAGTATGTCGCTGCCGGGGCCGAATTGATCGCCGATCGCGGCGATATTTTTGAGCGTGCTGACATCATTCTGCAGGTTCGTACGGCGGGCGCGAATGCAGATGCCGGTGCCGACGATCGTGGCCGACTTCGCGCCGGACAAACTCTGATCGGAATGTGCGACCCGCTGCTCGGCGCTGAGGCGATGCGAGACCTGGCCGAGCGAAACATCACTTCGTACGCACTGGAGCTTCTTCCGAGGATCACTCGGGCACAGAGCATGGACGTGTTGTCGTCTCAGGCGTCGATCGCTGGTTACAAAGCGGTTCTTTCGGCAGCGGCTCACTTGCCGAGAATGTGCCCGATGATGATGACCGCCGCCGGAACAATTGCTCCTGCACGGTTTTTCGTACTGGGCGCGGGCGTCGCCGGTCTGCAGGCCATCGCGACGGCGAAGCGGCTGGGAGCGGTCGTCTGGTCGTACGACGTTCGGCCAGCGGTCAAAGAAGAAGTGCTCAGTCTTGGAGCAAAGTTCCTGGAAATTGAGCTGGTCAAAACTGGCGACAACCAATCCGGTGGTTATGCCGAGGAAATGGACGAGGAATTTTATCGCCGGCAGCGTCAGGCCATGATGAGCGTCATCCAGGAAAGCGATGTCATTATCACCACGGCCGCAATTCCTGGTCGTAAAGCTCCGGTGCTGGTCACCGAGGAAATGGTCGAGCACATGCCGAATGGCTCAATCATCGTCGACCTCGCCGCCGAAACCGGTGGCAATTGTGTTCTGACCAAACCTCGCGAAGTCATCGTCGTACATGGTGTCACCATTGACGGAACGATCAACGTACCAACCACCGTGCCTTATCACTCAAGCCAGATGTACGGTCGGAACATAACGACGTTTCTGCTGCATCTCCTCAAGGATGAATCACCGGACGGTCAGTCTGACGACGAGATCCTCCGTGAAACGATCGTGACACATGGCGGAGAAGTCGTGAACGCTCGAGTTCGTGACGCGCTGGGGCTTCCGTCGCTCGACAGTGACTCGAATAACGATCCGTCGAACGATGCCGCTGAGGAAACTTCAGAGTCGACCGACGAGGCCGCAGCAGAGGATGCCGCGACCGAGCAGCCAGCTGAGCAGGATGACGCAAAACCGGCCGAGGAGGCCAGCAGCGACTCGTGATGGACCACGTAATCAACGCGGAGAATTAACATGAACTTTCTGCTCGCCACCGAGCCTGGTGCCAAACTCGTCGAGGCCTCAACCGAAGCCGCTTCGATGGGACCGGACACGGCCATGCTGCTGTTAACCGTCTTTATCCTTGCGGTGTTCATCGGCGTTGAGGTCATCACGAAGATCCCCCCGACTTTGCATACTCCGCTGATGTCGGGTTCAAACGCAATTTCCGGAATCGCGTTGGTCGGTGCGGTACTGGCCGCAGGTTCGGGGGAATCGATGCTGCCGAAGATTCTCGGCTGCGTGGCCGTCACGCTGGCGACAATCAATGTCGTCGGAGGGTTCATGGTGACGCATCGAATGCTCGGCATGTTCCGCCGCAAAGATTGATGCGGAACAGCATTCGACTTGCGAACTCCTGATTACGGCTCATTTGACAGCGACACTCGAAGGACGCAAACGTGGATCCAAGACTGGTTCAACTGGCCTATCTGATATCGGCCATCCTATTCATCCTCGGCCTGAAAGGGCTGACACGGCCTCGAACCGCGGTCCGCGGCAACCTGCTGGGTGCCTGTGGGTTGCTGGTCGCCGTCGTCGTCACGCTGCTCGGCGCCGGACTGGATTACCGATTAATCGTTGGTGGACTCGTCATTGGCTCGGTGATCGGTGCAGTGTTCGCGATCCGCGTTCAGATGACCGATATGCCGCAGATGGTCGCTCTGTTTAATGGTTTCGGCGGAGCGGCATCGACGCTGGTCGCCGGTGCAAACCTGGTGCAGACCGACTCGTTCGGAGCAGACGTGCTCTTCGCGACGGCTCTGTCGGGCATGATTGGTGCCGTCACATTCTCCGGCAGCCTGATTGCCTGGGGGAAACTGAAAGAGTTCCGCAAGCTCGATCAAATCAAAATCCCGGCCCAGCAGATTGTGA
>JBLFXD010000294.1:0-7867 GCA_047611045.1 Planctomycetaceae bacterium
TCTTGCGAATCGCCCCGAATCAGGGGCGTTCTACTTCATGGTATTCAAGTTCGACAGGCGTCGGGCGTCCGAAGATTTCGATCAGCACTGAAATCTTACCTGTTGCTTCGTCGATGGAGTCGATTTCACCTTCAAAGGTCTCGAATGGTCCTGTCGTGATTTTGACGACGTCGCCAACTCGGAATTCAATTTTGACCTTTGTTGGTTCTTCTTCTTTTTGTTGTTCGAGGCCGAGCATTCGCTCAACTTCGGATTCGTCCATTGGGTGAGGCTTTCCGGCAGCCCCAGTAAAGTCGCCAACGCCCGATGTGTCTCTTACCAGGTACCAGGTTTCGTCGTTCAGAATCATCTGAATCATGACGTAGCCAGGGTACAGCTTTTGCTCTCTAACCTTCTTCTTGCCGCCTTTTGTTTCAACAATTCTCTCAGTTGGAATAATAATCTGGCCAAAAAACTCACCCAAACCTTCGCGGGCGACACGCCGCTCAAGAGATTTGCAAATCGAGTTTTCCCGATTCGTCTGCACCTTCAGCACGTACCAAATGAGTTCTGGTTCGGCTTCTACACTCTGAACTTCGCTCGGTTCCACGAACCTGGCCTCCTGCGAAAATACCGAATCCAAACCAGTTACTCAGGGGAGTAAACCTGCCACTAAACAGGATCACTCAGCCGCCTAACTGAAGAAAGCCGATGTATGTAAAAACAGTCCGCCAGATGAAGTCAAAGAGGAAAAGCATCCCTCCCATCGCAAGCATCGTCACGATAACGACTACCGATGCACGTTGCACGTGCTGGCGATCAGGCCAGTGGACCTTTTCGACTTCGGTCTCGGTCGCAATTAAAAACTCTGCAAACTTCTCATGGTGAATCACGCGGAATGCGACCCAGCAGCCTAAGATGGCTACTGCGACAGGAATTCCGTATTTGACTGGAGCAGTAGCTTCAGCGGCAAAAGTCACCTGAAACGACCAAGCACCCAAGATGGCAATCGCCGCAATGGCGACTCCGGAAAGGCGTCGCGCCAGCCGCCCCTGGCTCCGCTTATACAGTCCGGTACTGGCTAGTTCAGACCAGAATGTGCCGCCACTGTTCTGCGCCACGCTTAGATTCCAATCCCTTACCTTTGCTTCGGCAAACCGAAGCAGACAATTTGTATTGCTTAAACACGGGCGGGAGGACTTGAACCCCCAACCTGCGGATTTGGAATCCGCTGCTCTGCCAATTGAGCTACGCCCGTAACTCACGCAGGCGTCACGACTTCGCTACTTCTTACGCGACTCTTTGTGGATCGTATGACGGCGTAGCTTCGGGCAGTACTTTTTGAGTTCCAACCGCTCTGTGCCGCGAGTTTCCTTCTGGATCCGATAATTTCGGATACCAGTTTCGGTGCATTCAAGCCAGACGTACTCTCGCATCGCTAAATCTCGCTTCCAGCTTTATGAATCCGAGACACTCAATAAAAACAGACTGAGCCTGCAAAGGGCTCGCAGGCTCAGTGATGAGATATTCTCTACTCGATGATTTTAGTAACAACGCCTGAGCCGACAGTTCGTCCACCTTCGCGGATAGCGAAGCGGCTCGTGTCCGTCATGGCGATCGGCTTGCCAAGCTCAACTTCAAGCTTGACGTTATCCCCCGGCATGCACATTTCTGCTCCACCGAGAAGATTCGAAGAACCCGTAACGTCGGTTGTTCGGAAGTAGAACTGTGGACGATAGCCGCTGAAGAATGGCGTGTGACGTCCGCCTTCTTCTTTACTCAGAACATAGACTTCGCACTCAAACTTGGTGTGAGGATGGATCGACCCCGGGGCAGCCAGAACCTGGCCGCGCTGAATGTCATCCTTCTTCGTCCCGCGGAGCAGGATGCCGACATTGTCGCCAGCCATTCCGGAGTCGAGCGTCTTGTTAAACATTTCAACACCAGTGACCGTGGTCTCCTGAGTGTCAGCAAGACCGATGATCTGAATTTTCTCACCGACTTTGACGACTCCCTGCTCAATTCGGCCAGTTGCGACCGTGCCGCGACCTTCAATCGAGAAGACGTCTTCGACGGCCATCTGAAATGGGCGGTCGACAATTCGCTCTGGAGCTGGGATGTGTGCGTCAAGAGCCGCGATTAAATCGGTAATGCATTGCGAGTATGCTTCATCGGTTGGGTTGTCGAGAGCCCCTTTGGCGTTCCCTTTAACGATAGGAATGTCGTCGCCTTCGAAGCCATATTTGGTCAGAAGTTCGCGAACTTCCATTTCGACCAGTTCAAGCAGCTCTTCGTCGTCGACGAGGTCGCACTTATTAAGGAAGACGACCAGCTCAGGAACGTTTACCTGGCGAGCAAGCAGGATGTGCTCGCGAGTCTGGGGCATCGGGCCGTCAGCAGCTGATACTACAAGAATACCGCCGTCCATCTGAGCTGCGCCAGTAATCATGTTCTTAATATAGTCGGCATGACCCGGGCAATCGATGTGGGCGTAGTGTCGAGTTTCTGATTCGTACTCAACGTGCGACACAGCGATGGTCACGGTTTTGGTTTCGTCGCGAACCGTACCGCCTTTGGCGATATCAGCGTAGCTCTTAAACTCAGCGAGCCCTTTGGCTCCCTGCACGGCCAACAGGGCGGCAGTTGTTGTCGTCTTGCCGTGGTCGATGTGGCCAATCGTTCCAACATTGACGTGTGTTTTTGTTCGTTCAAAATCTTGCTTGGCCATTGGAACTCGTTCCTGTCCTTAACTTACATTCAGGTAGATAAAGTGCGAACTACACGGACTGCTTGGTCCAGTGAGTCTGCCCTGCCAGAAAAACCACCACAGACAAGTTTTGCCTGCACAAGAGCTGCTGATGGGACTTGAACCCATGACCTCGTCCTTACCAAGGACGCGCTCTACCAACTGAGCTACAGCAGCAAATCCCAGGTCATGGGCCGAGTGACAAGCCTTTCGTTTGTGGTCTTGCCAACCACTTTTCCCAAAAATCCGAGAGCGGGTGAAGGGAATCGAACCCTCACAACCAGCTTGGAAGGCTGGGGCTCTACCGTTGAGCTACACCCGCAACAAATCCAAACGAACGTAAAATCTAAACTGTGAACAACTTAAAAATGGGGGAAGCAGGATTCGAACCTGCGAAGGCTGAGCCACCAGATTTACAGTCTGGCCCCTTTGGCCGCTCGGGTATTCCCCCCGAAGTAACCACGACTCAGATTGCTTCCTGAGAACAACGGACGGTGGACGCACCGCACTCGCAGTTTTCGAAAGTCGCGGGACTGTAGCGACTTCGAAATCGAATGTGAAGTAAACAGGAATTGATCTGGACGCAGAAAAGCCAGCGGGGGGACTCGAACCCTCAACCTGCGGTTTACAAAACCGCTGCTCTGCCAATTGAGCTACACTGGCGACCGTATTTGTTACTTTGACGCTGCTTCAGGTGGAAACTAAACCGTCACCGCGAGGGGCGAAACGCGGCAATGAAGCGTGCTTCGGTCTGGCGGCGAGTTTCAATCAGGCTGAATAGCAAAACCTGTTGCGAATCAGCGAGAATTCTTCGGTGTTGCCTCGGCCCGCACGCTTGATCGTGTTGCAGAAACACGATTTTGAGTGCAGAACCGGCGGGATGATATCAAGGAAGTGGATGTGTTCAAGGTTAGCCGCGAACTCCTGCGAGCCTTCAATCGCGTCTCTTCACAGACAGCTGCGTGACTTAATCGGCCTGTCCATCCGTTGTCGAGACTTCGTTCCTGTTGAATTTCGTCTTACGACACCATTTCCTGGTTTGGGGTTCGAAAAGTCACGTCAGGAAGACCTTGCACGGGCCCCTTGGCCGTTTCCTGCGGCGACTCCCCAGAGACGACCGAAAACTCAGTCGTCGAGAGAAAGTTCGAGGCCCACGTCGCCGGCAATCTTCCGCAGCTTTTCGAGGCCTGTATTGATGATCTGCCGCGTCCGCTCTTTCGAAACACCCAGTCGGTCGCCGATTTGTTCAAGCGTCATCGGGGCGGAAGTTCCGTGCAGCGCGAATCTCAGACTGATAGCTTCCTGCTCGCGTTCGTTGAGCTGCCCGAGTATCGATCCCAGCGTTTCGTACTGATTGGCCGCTAGCTTTTCATCGGCTGATGCTTTTCCGCGATCATCTTCTTCATCGGTCAGCACAATTTCGTTTCCGGTTCGGAATCGCTCCAACTGTGTACCTTCCTTCGGGATCGAGCGGGCGTACGAACGCATGATCGCCCACGTTGCGTAGGTGGAAAACTTTGTCCCACGCGAATAGTCAAATTTCTCGATCGCCCGAATCAGCGTCATGTTGCCATCACTGATCATTTCGAAAAAGCCCGCCGACTGCCGACGATGCTTTCCGGCCACTGAAACCACGAGCCGCAGGTTTGACCGAATCAGCACGTTCTTGATGGCGAGACTTTTTTCGAGCAGACGTTCGATTTCATTCATGTCCTGAACGCGTTCGCGGCTCTCGGGTAGTGATTCGCGAAATTGTCTTGCTTTGAACTTGAGATAATTCATCCGCCGGAACAGCTCGCCTTCTTCCTCGCGTGTCAGAAGCGGCAGGGCGTAAAGGTCAGCGAAATATCCAGGCAATTCGCCTTTACTGTCGATTGGTGAGGTTTCTGGCAACTCGAGTTCGATCGGGAGTTCGACGATCAATCCGTCCGCGTCATCCGACAGGAACTCGTCGCTCGGCATAAAGTCGATGGGCTGTTCAAGGAGCACTTTCACGCGATACTCGTTCGCGACGCGATGAATGCTCGACCGCGTTCGGCCGAATTTTTCGACGAGTTGCCGAATCGGCGTGCCGTTGCGAATCGCCTGAAAAATCTTCCGGCGACTTTCGTCCGTCAGCGGTGCGGCTGCGTCGGGAAATACCTTGGCGTCGGCATATTCGCGGTCAAACGCCTTCAGCGTGTAGCGGATGGTTTCGACAGACCGGCCAGTCCGCCTGGCCACGCGGTGCGAGACGTCGGTCGGCGACGCACCATGTCGAGCGAGTCGGCGGGCGCGGCGGATGATGAACTCGCGTTCGGAATCCGTCACCTGACTGAATTTCGCGCTGCGGCCGATGAGTTCCGAATTGAGTTCCGCAAACTGTTCGACTCGCGAGGCCAGAAAGCCGACTCGTTTCCGTTTGCCGAACAGGTATCGGCGGCCTGCCAGGCCACGGTCTCGCCAGCGCGTGACGGTCTTCTCTGAAACGTTGAAGCGTTTGCTGAGGTCCTGCAGCGTGAGGACTGGCTCCGACGCTGTTTCGGCAGCGAGGTTGGCGCTGTCGGATAAGTCTTCCACAAAGCAACGCAGGTCGTGCAGAAGATCGTCGCCGGACAACTCGAGATCCGGATACATCTCGGCGCGATACTTCGTCAGTTTCTCGCAAAGATCGGGGTACGAGTACTTCCGGCCTGAGTCGACCGTAAAGGCGAGTTCTTCCGCGCGGCCGACCTGTTCCATCCGAACCGGAACCGGCGCAAAGCGAAGCTGCTGGTCAGCCAGTTGCTTCATCGCAGGGTTGCGGTAACGGGGCGACGTTGGCACGAGGCATCCTCGAAGAGGGAAACTGATAAAGAATTCGCCGTTGAGCGTAAGCACGCCAATCAACAACCGAAACTCTATCAATTCTTCCCAACAGGCAGTGCCGTAATCAATCGCAAATTCTCAGTGCGATTACCGAGCGGACATCGGAGTTGCGGCGGTAGGCAGAGAGTGTTGAACTCCTCGGACTTTGACGAAGCCGGAAATTCCGACGATCGTGGCGGCAAGAATGATCAGCACTTTCAGCCATTTCGCTCGGTTCTGCCGCATTCCTTCGAGGCCTTTTGACTTTCCGACGAGGGCCGACGCGATGAAGAACACAGCAAATGCGAGCAGGATCTTCGTTCCGAGCAGCGCGTGGTACAGGCTGTCGCCTTTATGAAGAGGCACCATTCGCGCGAAGTTGTAAAAGCCGCTGATCAGAAACAGCCCGATGCCCGGCCCCACGAATTTCTTCCATCGACCGAGCACGCCTTCCCGCAGTCGGTCGTGCTCTTCATCACTGAGCTTCGCGGCCGCTGCCGGCATCAATGCGAAAGCCATGAAGACGCTGCCGCCAACCAGTGTGATTGCCGTTCCGACGTGCACGATTCGCGAAGCTGTATCGAGGATCAGTTGAGCGGTAGTCATGATGTTGGTTCCGAGGTTTTGTCACGTTTGTCGTGGGCATTGTTGCGGCCTGCCCGGCGAAGGCAAACCGGACGGTCACGACACTTCCGCAGTTTCGCGGTTTCGAGAACCGGAGTCCGTTCGTTCGGCAATGCTGTAAGTATCGATGTCTCGCCCGGTGTAAGAAATCAGCAACTCCGCGACGAAACCCAGCGAAATCGCCTGCGCTCCGAGCAGCAGCGACGCCACTGAATAATGCAACAGCGGTCGGCCGCCGATGGGGTCGAAGCCGGCTCCGAAGATGTTTGTCAGAAGCCAGATCCACGTCAGCCATCCTAGACCGAGCGAGCCCAGACCGAACAGCGTCAGCCCTATGCCGCCCATAAGGTGCTGAGGCCGCGTTCCGTAGCCGGTCAGAAACTTGACCGTCAGCAGGTCGAGAAATCCTCGAAGAAACCGCTTCACGCCGTACTTTGAATAGCCGAACTGGCGCTCGCGATGATTGACCGACAGCTCCGAAACCTTAAATCCGCGAGCGTGAGCCAGCACCGGAATGAAGCGGTGCAGTTCGCCGTAAAGGCGGATTTCGTGAGTGACCTCGCGGCGAAACAGTTTCAGTCCGCAGTTGTGATCGTGCAGCCACAGCCCGGTCAGGCGACCGATCATCCAGTTGAAAACTTTGCTCGGGTAAACCTTGTGCCAGGGATCAAGCCGCCGCACTTTCCAGCCGTTGACGACGTCGAATCCTTCTTCCAGCTTCTCAAGAAACTTCGGAATCTCCGCCGGATCATCCTGCAGATCGGCGTCCATCATCATGATGAAGTCGCCATCGGCCGCCCGCATCCCGCTGGTCAGAGCCGCCGCTTTTCCGAAGTTCCGCCGAAACTTGATCCCGGAAATCCGCTCGTCCGATTTCGAAGCCGTGTTGATGACCGCCCACGACCCGTCCGTCGACCCGTCATCAATGAAGATAATCTCGAACGAGATCTCATTCTTTTCACACGTCGCGATAATTTCCTGAGTCAACTCGAGCAGACTTTCGGACTCATTCAAAACGGGAACGATCACAGAAAGTTTCATGGCGATCTTCCTTTGCGAGTGCCTGCAGCGACGATACTCATTCCAGGCAGGGCGTAAGGCGAAAAAACGAGACTCACAATCAAAGACGAGGGAGACAGTTGGTCCAGGTGAGTCTTCATCAGGTGGGGCTGCGACGAGCGTCTGCCTTGAAGCAGGTCGCGTCCTCGCTGTTTGATAGTCTGCCAAAGAACGGCCAGCCTCGCAAACACGCGAGAGAACGATGGTCGCATTCTGCCGCAGAATCCGACAGATTGTGCTTCGATCTTCTGTCGACGCATCCGATTTGTGCCCCGCGAAGAGACGAAATCTCCGGAACGAGACAACTGATATTTGTCGTTTGCCTGCTGAGTCTGTGCTCCGCTCCACACTTTGTTTCAAGGCACTTCGATGCGACGCAAGAAACGTAGAAACTGAAACCAAAATAAGCCAGCGAGCGATTGCTCGAACGACTGGTCCTCAAATCCCAAGTGATTCAACCATGAAGTGTCTCTTTAATGCGATCAGCGTCGTCGCTGTTCTGACTGCCTGCTCAGTCGCGGCGGCTGACGACGTCGACTTCAAGCGTGACATCGCGCCGATACTCGAAGAGCGTTGCTGGTATTGCCACGGCGAAGACGAACAGGAATCCAACTTGCGGCTGGATCTTCGCGC
>JBLFXD010000295.1:0-7842 GCA_047611045.1 Planctomycetaceae bacterium
TCTGACCCAAGACCTCGACTGACAGTCCGTCCCACTGGTCGACCTCCACTTCGGCCAGCCCTGACATTGCCATCAGGCGAACGCTTCACGCTGCGCTGATGCCAAATCATGGACGACTACACCAAGAATAGTGTTGAATCGAATTTGGTTCGTCGGGAGGAATGAAACGCTTGATGTTTTCTTTGTCATTCTGAAATTCGTCGACCCAGACAGATAATCGAACACACCGTGTTGGGTTTGCTAGAACCAAGATCACGTCACGATAGGAATAGTCGGGTGGTGCAACGGCCCCGTTCGCCACTACCAGATTGACCTGTCTGATAATTGGTCGATCTTCGAGGTTCAGAGTGAATTCGGATATTCCGAATTTCCAAGTCTTCCAATCAAACTGTTCGGACTCGCGTAAGTGAAGCGCTGTGATTCCTCGCTCTTTGGCCTCTGCCGCTGCCGTCTTTGAAAACCCTGAGCTTGAGACGGCAATTACGTGGGTGAACTTTAAACTGCGGGCTTTTCCATCAAGTTGGTCAATCCACTGAACATCCTGTTTACGTTTGTGGTCCCGGCATTCAACCAGCAAAGACTGTCTCAAATCTTCACGATGCCGGATTTGGATATCCAGTTCGCGAATTGCCCCGGTTGTCTCACTCTTGACGAGGACCGATTCTTCCACCTCGAAGTGGCTACCGTAAAAATTAGCCATTATCGACGTTGAAAGTTGTTGAAACGGATTTGTGCGTCGCGGCATTGCCTCATGTCCTGGATGTTGAAAACTGATCCGTTGCCACCATTCACACAAGCACTCGCTCAGCCGAGATGTCGATCCAGGTTGAGAACATTTCGCCGGGGCCGAGGGTTTTCCAGCCGGTGTTGAGGCCCTGTTTTGCTGCTTCACTCTGTTCAAGATTGATGGCGTCGGTGACGCAGGTGTATGGCTCGAAGCAGATCGCGTTGCGGATGGGCGGGGTGTAGATCACCAGTTCCTGGAAGGTGCCGGGGTTTCGCTGAGCGATCTGCAGGCCGGCGGCTTCGTCCATCATCAGGCACTCGACGATGTCGGCCGGGACTCCGCTGAAGACGTCGTCCAGTTTTCGCTCGCCGAAGTAGACTCCGTCTCTCAACGGAAAGTCGGAAGGCAGCGAGGCTTTGCTTCCGCTGGGCAGGCAGTCGGTCAGTTCCCATTGCTGAGTTACCGGTGCCAGGCACAGGCACTTTGCAGCTTCGGTTTCTGAAGTCAGTGGCAGCTTGAAGTAAGCGTGCGTGCCCAGCCCCCACGGCAACGCGACTTTGTCCGGGTTGTAGATCTCGAACTTCGACTGCAACGTCGATCCTGACAGATCGTAGTGGACTCGAATGATGAAATCGGCCGGCCAGAGATCGAGACGGTCGGGAGCGTCTTCGCTCAACTGAAACTCGCCGATCGCGAAGTCGTCGCCCTGAGCAACGATCCGCCACGGACGGTCGATGCAGAATCCGTGAATCGCGTTGCCCGCGCCGTCGTAGCCGACCTTGTCTTCGGGTAGCTGATAGTCCTTGCCCGCCCACGAAAAGCTGCCGCCTTTGATACGGTTCGGAAAAGGGAACAGCAGCGGAATGCCGTTCCCGCTGACTCGACCTTCTCCGTCGGCAAAGTCATCCTGAGAATCGATCACGTCGACGGTGCGACCGTCGACGTCGGCTTTGAATTCGAAGCAGTTGAAGCCTCGGTCGACAGAAATTCTGGCGGTGGAATCTGAGTCGGCGGACATCAGAGTGATGACGTTTGGCATGGTGAGTGTTCCGTGTTGATCAGGCTGACGATTGAACGCAAAGATCGCAGAGCAAACAATTCGCAAAGGAGTGGGGGAGCACTCCGTTTCTCTGCGCGTCCTCTGTGCTCTCTGCGGTTCAACTATTGAGTGCCCAGAGGACTTCGTCAGGCAGAGCCTGACCTACGAGTAGGGGGAAGATATGTGACCTGCGGCCGGAAGTCTCGTGTTTGACGGCGAGGAAGCTACGATTCGACGTGTTTGCCAGACTCGTCAGGAGAAACGTCATGCGTCGGATTCTGAGATTGCTGAGCGTCGTTTGTGGTTTCGGACTGCTGATCTCTCCAAAGCTGGCGGCCGATGACGTCGTCCCAACGCTGACGGTCGACTCGCCGATGTCGCCTCCGACGTGGGCTTTGCTGCAGCGTGAGTTGCTGAAAGCAAATGCTGACGCGTGTCAGGAGTTCTACGATCGGTACTTCGACGAACGAGGCTTCCTGCTTTGCGTCGAACGCTGGGGCGGTGACGACGGCCCGGACGACGCTATCGAGAACTGTCATCGATGGCCGATTCTGCATGCACTCGGAGCCGACGACAAGGTTCTGACACTCTACAAGCAGGCTTGGGAAGGCCACCTCAGACAATACACGCTGGCGAAGACGACGCACGTGCCGTTCGCCAAAGACGGCATGTACTACCGCGAGTTCCCCGTGATGTTCGACTGGCTGCATCACGCAGAAGGTTTGACCGTCTTCTGCAATCAGGGGCTGTCGGATCCGACGGATCGAAATCTGCTTCTCCGTACGCGTCGATTTGCCGGCTTCTACCTCAACGATCACCCACAGGCTCAGAATTACGACTCAAAGCACCGCATTATCAAAAGCATGTTTAACGGCAGCCGCGGTCCATTGATGAGACGAGCGACGGGGCTCGACTGGGCCGGAGACCCGATCGAGATTGAGCATCGCTTTGAACTCGGGCACGGCGAACGCAACTACGACGAGATGGTCGCTCACTTCAAAGACTACAACGACATCGTCGGCGACCATCCCCAGAATCTTTTGTCGACCGCGCTGGGCCTCAACGCGTTCATGCTGACTGGCGAGGCGAAGTATCGGGACTGGGTGCTGGAATACGCCGACGCCTGGCGACAGCGGATGATCGACAATGGAAACATCATCCCGACGAAGATCGGACTCGACGGAAAGATCGGCGGGCCGGACGGCAAATGGTACGGCAGTGTCTACGGCTGGGGATTCAGCGTCGAGGTTCCTCAAACGGGCGAGCTCGCTCATCGCAACACGCACTACCTCGGCCTGCCCGGTTTCATGAATGCTTACCTGCTGACCGGCGACGACCGCTTCCTCGATCCGTGGCGAAAGCAGATCGGCGTGATCAACGCACAGGCAAAAACGATCGACGGCAAACAGCAATACCCGCGAATGTTCGGCGACGATGGCTGGTACAGCTACTCGACCGCGAAGTACACGACCGGCGTCCAGGAGATCGCGTTTCTGACTCAAAAAGAAGAAGACCTGGCGAAAGTCCCTCAGTCCGGCTGGTGGGCATTCCTAGCCGGCGAGAACGATGACTATCCGGAGCAGTCTTTAAGAGCGGACCTTGCCACTGTCCGGAAGAAAGTGCTGGCAAGTCGAGCTGACAAAACAACGCCTGACACGCGGCTGGCCGACGATCCGATGAAACTCAACCCTGCCAGTATCGCGTCGCTCGTGCAACAGACGCTGGGCGGCCTACCGACCAACAAACAGGGACTGGTTCTGCACAGCCGGCTGCGGTACTTCGACCCGGTCAACCGTCGCGCGGGACTGCCGACCGGATGTGCGGCACTTGTCGACAAACTCGAAGCCGAATCAACGACCGTCACGCTGGTCAACACCGACCAGCTCAACGCAAAGACCGTCACCGTTCAGGCCGGCGGCTACGGCGAGCACGAGTTTACTTCCGGTGAGATCAGCGCGTCGTCCAGCCATCGCGAAGCGACCGCCGCCGGAAAGAAGATCGAGATCAACGGTCGAACGCTGACCTTAACTTTGGAACCCGGCTGCGGAGTCCGACTGACCCTCGAAACACGCCGCTACGTCAACTCGCCGACGCTGGCATTTCCGTGGAGCCGGTCAGACAACTCACCGGCCACCGGCGATCGCTAGTCATTCCTGTCTGCTGTTTCTTTGCGACTTCTGTGCCTTCTTGTGGCTAATTACGAATTCATCTGAGACCTGGCCGCAAAACAGCACAGAAGACGCAAAAATGATTTCGGATCGGTCTCGTCCGATTTCAATCAGAAGGCATGGCCGAGCGGAAGCTGAATATCGGTCTGCCGGAAGTCTGCATCCTGGAATTAATGACCGAATACTCGCCAACAGGCTCAGGCCTGCCACTCGCCCGAGTGGAACATGATTAAGTAACCTCTCGAGACCGGACGCCTAAGAACTCAGACACGCGATAACGTATCAACAGTAAGGAATTTCAGAATGTCAGACGCGAGAGTCGTTGTCGTCACGGGAGCAACTCGAGGACTCGGTCGGGCGATGGCCGCTCGGCTGATCGAAGAGGGGCACACGGTCGTCGGCTGCGGTCGGTCGCTGTCCGGTATCAAGGAGCTGGAATCGGCATTCGACGGGCCGCACCGGTTTGACAGCGTCGACGTTGTGGACGATGCACAGGTTGCCGAGTGGGCGGAAAGCGTGATCTCCCAATTGGGTCCGCCGGACCTGCTGCTGAACAATGCCGCGACGGTCAACCCGAACGCTCCGGTCTGGGAAGTTTCAGCCGACGACTTCAACAACGTGATCGACGTGAACATCAAAGGTGTCGCCAACGTGCTGCGTCACTTTGTTCCGTCGATGGTCGAGCGTTCCAGCGGCATCATCGTTAACTTCAGCTCGGGCTGGGGACGATCGACCTCGCCGGAAGTCGGACCTTACTGCGCGACGAAGTGGGCGATCGAAGGCCTGACACAATCACTCGCTCAGGAACTGCCCGACGGCATGGCGGCGATCCCGCTCAACCCCGGAATCATCAACACCGAACTATTGCAAAGTTGCTTTGGCTCCGGCGCCGCCCACTATCCCGATCCGGACGAATGGAGCCACTACGCCGTCCCCTACATCCTGGGAATCCGACCATCCCAGAACGGTCAGTCGCTGAGCGTGACTCCGTGACAAGTCGTCAGCTTCCTTTCCCACTCCGTCGGCTGCGGACTCAATCGCGAAGGATCAACGTCTGCCCGTCGCGGAGCGAGTCGGCAGGAGTGGTCGTCGCCTGGACGGCGACTTGCGAGCCGTCTGCGAGGGCGTCGAGGTTTGTCATCACGACTCGGTCGTCAGGAGCCAGACCGGAGCTGATGAATGCCTGACCTTCCAGCCGCCGGGAAACCTCAACGGGAACTTCGACTGCCTTGCCGTCTCGTTCGACAAAAACACGAGTCGATCCCGAGGCATTGCCCACGACGGCAGCTCTGGGGATGACGATGACATCGTTCAGGACAGGTCCTTCGATTCTGGCCTGAACAAAGCTGCCCGGCAGGAGAGGAATAGCAACGCCTTTGTTATCCACTTCGATAAACAGGTCGATGGTTCGAGTGGCCGTGTCGGCTTCGGGCGAGATGCGAACAACCCGGCCGTGCCAACGTGACGATGCCACTTCGTTTTCCGCGAGTTCAACAGTCGGCTGCTCGCCGGCCAGCACAAGCTCTGCGATTTTCGCAAAGTCCAATGGATGAAGCGGGATGGCGATCTCGACGGCGTCGATCTGCGTGACTCGGTAAAGCGGCGTGCCTGGCTGAACGTACTGGCCCTTTTCCACGTGCACCTCGGTCAGCACACCCGAGAACGGAGCACGCACTTCGGTACGCCGAACATCAATCGACGCCAGCTTCTTTTCGGTCTGCAGCCTGTCGAGTTGATTCTGCAGGCGTTGCCGCTGCGTCGGGAACAGGGATCGCTGGTTGTCAACCTCGAAAAATGCCTGCTCGTACCGCCGCTCTTCCAACTGCGATAGCGTGAGCTGGTTCTGCGTCACGGTGCCGTCTTTGGCGAGCCGTACCATCCGCTCATGGTCGGCCTTAGCAGTGTTGTGATTGCGAGTCGCAGTACTCAACAACCGTTTGTTGTTCTCTTCCTGCTGCTTCAACGTCTGCATTTCCGCCAGAGCTTCTTCGACTGCGTGATCCGCCCGAGTCAAACGCTCATGGTAGACCTCGGGATCAATCGTCAGCAGCACTTCGCCTTCGGTCTGACTGGACCCGGTCTCAAGCACAGGATCGTTTGGAAAGAATTCCGGCCCGGAAACGGCCTCGCCCACCTTCAGTCGACGACTGACCGACGCCACTACGCCAGACACCTGAGCCGAGTAAACAACCTCGCGCTCGGCAACAACCGATCCAAAACCCTTGACGACTTCCCGCAGATTGACTCGCTGAACCTCGAAGACTTCGACGTTGAAAACTTTCGTTTCAACTTCTCGCTTGGCTGGCTCTTCACGCAGCGACGCCAAGCCGGCGAAGCCTCCGCCACCGACCAAGATGGCCAGCGTGCACAGAACGAGGTTGATCGGTAATGAGTCGTGTTTCTCAGACATGTCGAGCAACGTGCTGGTAAGTAGAACTTCGGGAAGCAAATCGAACGTCAGTTTCGTGACCAAACAATGGTAGACGCAAGCGATCTTTGGGGGCTCGCATTCTCTCACATTGACACTTCAGATTCTCAGTCATGGGACGCTGCACAGCCGCGTGCCCCAAAATTTGCTCCAATCACGGCATGAATCAGGCCACTTGCGGATCGGACTCGGCTTCCCTGTAATGCCGCCTTGCCCGACTGCATACCGGTAACGGAACGAGCTTTGGAGACGTGACAATGGAACTGCGACCACTAGGAAATACAGGACTCGAATTCTCGTCGCTGAGTTTCGGAGCGTCTTCACTGGGAGCGGAATTTCGTCAAATCGACATCAACGAAGCCATGCGCGCCGTCCATGTCGCCCTCGACCGAGGCATGAATTTTGTCGACACCTCGCCTTTCTATGGCCGAGGGATGTCGGAAGTGCTGCTCGGCCCGGCTCTGAAGGGCATTCCGCGAGACAGCTATTATCTCGGGACAAAACTCGGACGTTACGACGGAGCTCATTTTGATTTCTCCGCCAAACGAGTCGCCGAAAGTGTCGACGTCAGCCTGCACCGGTTGGGCGTCGAGTATCTCGACATCTGCCTGATGCACGACGTCGAGTTTGTCGACCTGAAACAGATCGTCGAAGAGACAATCCCCGCTTTGCGAAAGGTCAAAGAACAAGGCAAAGTTCGATTCATCGGGATGAGCGGTTACCCGATGAAGATCTTCAAGGAGATCCTTTCACAGGAACCGTTGGACGTCGTCCTTTCCTACAACCATTACTCGCTTCAGAACACGATGTTCGGCGACCTGGTTCCGTTCCTGAAAGAGAAAGGCGTCGGCATCATGAACGCCGCGCCGTTCTCCGCCCGCTTACTGACCAGTGCTCCGCTGCCGGTCTGGCATCGAGCCCCGGAACACGTCAAAGCCGTCGCGAAAGCGGCCTCCGATCATTGCGTCGCAGCCGGCATCGACCTCGCTCAACTCGCCCTGCAATACTCGATCGCCAATCCGGAAATGACAACCTGCGTCACCGGTTCTGCAAACCCTGATCGAGTCGGCCAGTGGGTCGACTGGGCTGAGCAACCGATCGACCAAACGCTACTGGCCGAAGTTCTGGCAATCCTCAAGCCGATCCACAACTGGTTCTACATTGAAGGCCGCCCGGAAAATAACGATCCGGGCGCCGATCTGGACTGCTAAAGCGGCGAGCCTGTGTTTTCTCCGTTAGCACGGTAGGCTGGAACAAGCTCTGCGCAGTTCCGGCAATCCGAATGAATTTTGACTCACAACTGCCGGAACTGCGCGGAGCTTGTTCCAGCCTACAAATAACTCATTGGGCCGCCCGAGATTCCTGACCGCCTCGGCAGAGACACAGCGTGCAAACGATCGTCATCATCGGTGCCAGCAACGTGACGCTGTCGCTGCCCGTCATCTGGTCAACGCTTTGTCGTTCATTGTCTGAGCCGTTC
>JBLFXD010000296.1:0-7831 GCA_047611045.1 Planctomycetaceae bacterium
CGCCGACCGCAGCACAGTCGCCATCTGCTTGACCGAGGAAATGTGGTCTTTGTCCTTGCGGGATTCGACGGCCAGGTCGCTGATCAGCCACTGATCGCGAATCTTTGTGAACGAGATGATCATCTGCCCCGATTTGCCAGGCAGACGGACCAGAGCGACGTCTTCGTCCATTTGAGCTTCCGGGCGAATTTTCGAATCAGCTCGGTCGCCGATCGTCTGCTTCGCCAACCGCATCAGGTATTCATCGGGAAGTGACCCCAGCAGCGTTCCGAATTCCGGATCAGCCATGCGCAGGATGCTGCTCCGGGAGCCGGTGTCCCAGGCGTCGATGAATTCTCGAACGGTTGTGACCAGGTCCATCAACTCGGTGACGGCTCGTGTCGACTCGACACCGTTCTTCTGCTTCTTGATGTAAACGTCGTCGACGACCCACTTGCCAGTCTTCTCGTCTCGGACCAGCAGATATCTCAGTCTTCGTGATTTCGATTTTCCAATCTGGCCGGTGACGCGTTTTTCGGTATCGCTGATGTGGTCAACGTCGACGATCTCGACGTCGCCTTTGGGAATCCGCAGTACGGAAAAGTCTTTGACGGAATCTTCGTGCCGCAGAGACTTTTCTTCGAACCGGCTGGACGTCACATCGCGCAGTGAGTCGACGTCTTCTTCCTGCAGGGCTTCGCTGAACGCGGCGATCGTCCGGCTTTCGACCATGTTGGCACAGCCGGAAAACGCGAACGGAAGCGCAAGGCAGGCGATGGCGGCCAGACGATGTCCGGAGTCAGTCAGTCTGAGGTTCATCGGAACACTCGATTTCGGGGTTATTGCAAAGGGATTCGCAGATAAGAGCACTGCATGTCTCGTCTTCACGAATGCGATCCGGAAAGAACGCTCGGCGAATACGCAGCGACATTGCCGGAACGTTTCCAGCAGTTCAGTGATTGTTTGGGTGGGGTAATTCGATTGGCCGAAACAGGCCTGAGGACGTGCAGCCGCCAAAGAAACAGGCAGCAAACTTCGGATGGGACGGGCCTTGTCGCAGATCATCGAAAACGGGTCAAGACGGAGATCCCGCTCGAGAATCGTCAACGTGTCGAGGACTGCGGAATACCCAGCTGGAGAGTCCTATTGCGGATCGAGTTTCGTTGAGTACTCGATCGATCCGGTTTTGGGATCGATGACGTAAGAGTGTGTTGCCGGTCGGTCGTGGCGATCTAATTCTCAAGAAAGGCGACGGAAGTCTTGAGCCGCTTGAGTGCCTGTTGGAGTTGTTTGATTTCGGAGCCGGTCTCGTCGAACTCTGCCGATGCCGCGTTTGTGGTTGCTGTCTCGCTGGCCTCGGACGTCTCGTCGTTTGCGTCCTGTGATTTTACGCAAGCGAACTCGTTGAGCGCCGCCATGCCGGCCATTTCGAGACCGCCAATACACGCCAAGCCGAACATCCCTCCCGTGAACTTTGAAATGAAGCGACTCATCGTTGCTCTCCTCTTTCAGACGGGGCGTTGATGCGAACTCGCACCAGCCGGCAGCATTCGAAGAGTTGAGCCACTGAGTCACGCGCCGAGTGGCATCCTGCAGAGATGCCGCGAGCCGATCGCCAGTCACAGACGGAACGGCCTTATTTTAACGGTATGACTGATTAAACGGTGAACACAGACTGTTTTCCCAGGCCTCATTTTTCGCCTGAGTGGGACGACCGCCGGCCTTGCCGGCGAATCACCGAGCTCGCAGACCGACCGCGTCTTGCACAAACAAATGGCCGCTGATATGTTGAGTTGTTGAATTTGCCGAAGCTGGTCTGATGCTGGTTCTGAAATTCGGTCGGAACCGTCTAGTTGAGTCGGCAAATCTGAAAGCACACCCGTTTGTCCCTCCTGAACTCTCCCTCCGCTTGACGCTCTGGCTTGCCTCGTCGAATTTCCTGCGCCTGCCAAAGCAAAGTACATGGAGCCGCCCTCATGACACGTTCGCAAACTCTGCTGACAGGATTTCTTGTTTTCTTCGCTGCCGCCCCGGTGGCCGTTGCCGAACAGGTAACGCCAAAAGGACTCGGAGATCCCGGCGTTTTGAACTCTTTGCGAGTTGAGCCGGAAGCTGCCGAGGGCCAGAGCGGCCTGATCATTCGCGGTCGAGACGCGCGGCAGCAGCTCGTCGTGACGGGTGAATACTCGTCCGGCCAGCAACGCGATCGCACTCACTCGGCGAAGTACACGGTCGAACCAGCCGGCATCGTGGAAGTCGCCGCTGACGGCATGGTGACTCCACTGAAAGATGGAGTTGCCTCGGTCAAAGTGCTCGATGGCGGCAAGGAGACAACCGTCGCCGTCCACGTCGAAGGCGTTGCCAACCAGATCAAAATCAACTTCAAGAACCAGATCGTTCCGATCTTCACGAAGCTTGGGTGTAACTCAGGCGGCTGTCACGGCAAGGCGAGCGGCCAGAATGGCTTTAAGCTTTCCCTCCTGGGTTTCTACCCGGACGAAGATTTCGAGTATCTCGTCAAAGAAGCTCGCGGCCGGCGACTGTTCCCGACATCGCCAGCCGAAAGTCTTCTCCTGCTTAAAGCAACGGGCAAGTCGCCACACGGCGGCGGCAAGCGGATGGAAGAAGGCAGCTACGAATACCGCATGCTGTACCGCTGGGTCGAGCAGGGTATGCCGTACGGCAATCCGGACGATCCTTACGTTGTCGGAATTGAATGCGTGCCCGCTCAACGCCTGATGGATCGCGGAGCCGACCAGCAGATTACGGTCGTCGCCAAGTACAGCGATGGTTCTTCCGAAGACGTCACGCGAATGGCACTTTACGAAGCCAACGATACGGAAATGGCAGAAGCAACCGAGACGGCCCTGATCAAAACGCTCGACCTCGCAGGCGAAGTGGCGATCATGGCTCGTTATCAAGGACAGGTTTCGACCTTCCGAGCAACAGTCCCGCTTGGTGCTGACACGTCAGCGATTCCAGCTGCGGCGAACTTCGTCGATGAAGCGGTCTTCTCGAAACTCAAGCTGCTCGGCATTCCACCGTCAGAACTGTGTGACGACGCGACGTTCCTCCGTCGAGTCCACATCGACGTCACGGGGACAACTCCTACGCAGGATGAAGTTGTCGCCTTCCTCGCTGATCCTTCTGCGGACAAGCGGGAAAAGCTCGTCGACCGACTGCTCGAGACAGAGGGCTACGCTGACTATTTCGCAAATAAATGGAACCTCGTGCTCCGCAACAAGAAACGACGAGCCGAAGACCTGACAGCGACGTACTCCTTCTATCGCTGGATTTGGGACAGCCTCTACGAGAACAAGCCGTACGATGAATTCGTGCGGGACGTCGTGACGGCGACCGGCGAATCGTCAATCAATCCCGCCGTCGTCTGGTACCGCGAAGTGGACCAGGTCAACGAACAGGTTGAAGACACCGCTCAACTCTTCCTGGGACTCCGAATTCAATGCGCGAGGTGTCACCACCATCCATTCGAAAAGTGGAGCCAGAACGACTACTACAGCTTCTCGGCATTCTTCACGACTGTCGGCAAGAAAAACGTTTACGGAGCCATCAACACGCAGGCCGACAAGCGGATTTTCCACAACGAAAAAGTCGCTCAGGCACAGAACCCGCGATCAAAACAGAATCTCAAACCTGCCGGGCTTGGCAGTGATCCGCTTGAGATTTCTCCGGAACGCGACCCAAGGCAATATCTCGCCGACTGGATGGCCCGTGACGACAACCCCTTCTTCGCAAAGGCACTCGTCAATCGATACTGGAAGCACTTCTTCGATCGCGGCATCGTCGAACCCGAAGACGACATGCGGGAAACAAACCCGCCGTCGAATCCTCAGCTGATCAACGCCCTGTCGCAGAATTTCATTAAGAACGGCTTCGATCTGAAATGGCTCGTCCGGACGATTTGCAACTCCCGAACCTATCAACTCAGCGCGTTGCCGAACGACTACAACCTCAAGGATAAGCAGAACTTCTCACGCTACTACCCGAAGCGTCTGACAGCAGAAGTTCTTTACGACGCGTTCCATCAGGTGACTGACACAACTCAGGCTTACACTGGGCTTCCAACGGGCACGCGAGCGATCCAGTTGCCCGACGCGTCGATCGGCCCTTACTTCCTGAAGGTGTTCGGCCAGCCACAAGGCGACACCGCCTGTGAGTGTGAACGTTCTCAGGAAGCCAACCTCGCTCAGAGTCTTCACCTGTTGAACAGCTCTGAAGTGCAGACGAAGATTGCTAACGGTTCCGGTCGAGCCGCGAAACTTTCCGGCGACAAAGAACGAGCGGACGACGTCAAGGTTCAGGAACTCTACCGCTGGGCCTATTCCCGCGAGCCAAAGGCCGATGAACTTCAAATCGCACTGGCTCATATCAAGAAGCACGAAGCGAATACGAAAATCGCCTACGAGGACATCGTTTGGGCACTGATCAACACGAAAGAATTTCTGTTTAACCATTGAGTACGACTACGATTTCGGGCCGTAATCACTTGATTGCGGCCCGACGTTTTCCCACCATAGATTTCCCCGCTGAGTCACACCGCGTCTGCCGTTTCCACTTCGTCCTGGCGAAATTTTGGAGACGGTTCTCCTTATCCAGTTTTGAGATATTCGGCTGAGTCGTCGCGTCAATCGCTCTCGCTGCAGTTTGATTTTGAGCAGCGATCGCATTTGCAAACTGACGAAACGACCAGCAGATCCAAAGAGGGCTGTTCGATGCCATTTCGCGTCATCACGCCACGTCGTTTCGTTTCTGTCTGCGTCGCGATGGCATGCTGCTTGACTGGTTCGCTCAGCCACGCGCAGCTTCCGCAGACGAGACTGTTGGCTGTATTTCCACAGGGTGCTCAGTCTGGGCAATCGGTCGAAGTCACCGTCGCTAACGGTACCGATCTCGACGAACTTGATCGGATGACGTTCAGTCATTCAGGCATCACGGCAAAGCTCAAGTCGGGCAGCACCTTCGCGGTGACAGTTGCCGCGAACGTTCCGGTCGGCACCTACGAAGCCCGTGTGCACGGCCTTTACGGGACCAGCAATCCTCGGTGTTTCGTTGTGGGAGCGTTGCCGGAAGTCTTGGAAATCGACGCCAATAATACTCAGGAAACAGCTCAGGTTGTCGGGGTTGGCACTGTCATTAACGGTCGATCAAACCGCGGAGCAGACGTCGATTTCTACAAAGTCATGGGTAAAAAAGGTCAGCGGCTCCTGATCGAATGTCAGGCGCTGAGGATCGATTCAAAGTTCCAGGCAGAGCTTCGGCTGTACTCGCAATCCGGACGGCGAATCGGCCGCAGCATCGCCCGATTCAGAACACAGGACCCGATTCTCGACGTGACGTTCCCCGAGGATGGAGACTACTTCATTCGAGCAACCGACTTCGTCTACGGCGGAAGCAATGACTACGGATACCGACTGAAAATCCACACGGGTCCGCACGTCGATTTTGTAATCCCTCCGGCGGGTGTCCCCGGAAGTAAAGCTCGCTACACACTGGTCGGACGGAATCTTCCGGGTTCTCAGCCCGCAGGTATCGGAGCAGATGGCCGGCAACTTGAGAAACTGGACGTAGAGATCACGCTGCCCAACAAGCCGGAAGAGCTGACTCCGGGACGAACGGCGTTCTCGTTTGAATCATCCCTGGATAGTTCGAGTTACGTCTACCAGGGAGCAACCGGATCGGCAAACCCAGTGAGGATTGCGTTTGCACCTCAGCCATTGAAACTGGAAGTCGAACCGAACAACGCTCCGGCCGAGGCACAGAAAATCGTTGTTCCCGGCGAGATTGCCGGGCAGCTTCAGCAACGCGCTGATGTGGACACCTTCGAGTTTGACGCCAAAGCCGGGCAGGTATTCTGGATCGATGTCTTCGGGCATCAACTGGGTCACCTGACCGACCCGTACCTGACCGTCGAGCAAATCACCAAGAAAGATGACGGAACAGAGACAGTCAAACGTCTGACCGTACAGGACGACACAACGACGAACGCGATCGCCAACTTGTTCGATACGCTCAACAATGACCCCAGTTATCGTCTTGCCATCCCTGCCGATGGCCTCTATCGAGTGACAGTGCGTGATCGATACTGGGAATCACGAGGTTCGCCGAACCTGCAGTACCACCTCGCCATCCGACCGGAAGAGCATGACTTCCGCCTGGTCGTCATTCCTGCCGCCCCGGTTCAAAACGCGACTACCGTCATTCAGACCTGGGCACCAGGTTTGAGACGCGGAGAGAGTCTTCACGTCAAGGTTGCCGCAATTCGCAAACACGGTTTCAAAGGCGTCATTGACGTCCTGGCCAAAGGGCTTCCGCCCGGAGTCACGTGCAGGGGTGTGAGCATTGACGGATCTCTATCTTCGACAGACTTGGTTTTCACTGTCAGTGACGATGCGAAACCCGGTGACCATTCAATTCAGCTGATCGGCAACGCGCGTGCTGAATCGGATGTCGCGGTGAAAGCCGTTGCTGTTGCAGAGGCCGCACTCACCAAAGCACAAGCTGCGTTGCCGGCACTCGACGCCGCATTGCAGAAAACGATCGACCCCCGCACGAAAGCTGAAGTCGCTCGCAAAGCGGCGGAAACGACTGCGACCACGGACGCAGCGGCATTAAAGACGGCGACCGCCGCCAAAGTCGCGGCCGACAAAAAAGTTGTTGACGCTCAGAATGTCGCCAAAGTCGCTGTCACGGAGAAAGACACTGCCGACAAAGCGGTTGTCGCGGCAACCGCAGCTGTCGCAAAGGCCGACACTGACTTAAAAGCTGCTCAAGCGGAGTTGGACAAGGACAAAGAGAATCAAACTCTGAAGGATAAGGTTACAGCTGCGACAGCCGCAAAAGGCGAAGCCGACAAAACACTGACAACTGCACACGCCACGGCAACCGCCGCAGCCACCAAAGTCACTCAAACAGAAGCTGTGGCGAAACAGTCGGTAGCGGAAGCGACGAAGGCTCAACAGGAAGTCGCTAAAGCAGACCAGAAAGCAAAACAGTCTGCGACCGCAATGGCCGCGGCAGTCAAAGCTCACGAAGCGACTGTTGCGGCGTTTCAGAAGGCCGAAGCTGCAAAGAAGGCTGGCGAGGCAGCAGTTGTCTCCGCGACTACGGATGTCGCCGCAAAGAAGAAAGCCAGAGAAGCGGCGGTTCGCATGATCTCTCACGGAGTTCGGAGCGGCACTGTTGTCTGGAATGGCACAAATACCAAAGCGGCCGTTTCTCGAGTGTCTGAAAAGATGGTCCTCTCGATTATGGAAGAGTCGGCGCCGTACCAAGTGTCGGCGAATGTCGAGCCGGCAGTGCTCGGCCACAATCGTCAGCTCATGATCCCCGTGAAACTCGCCAAAAGAAACGGATTCGACAACAAGGTTCAGCTCACTTTCCAGAATGTCCCCAAGAATCTGCAAGTTCAGAACCTGGCGATCGAAAAAGGAAAGGACCAGGCACTGCTTCGAGTTTTCGTGCCAACGACTGTCGCTGAGGGAACCTACACATTATTTCTTCAAGCGCAGGGTCAGGTTTCTTACCAGAAGAATCTGATCCGACTGGAGCGTGCGACCGCAGCACAGAAGGCGGCCGACGAGGTGCTCAAAGCCGCGACGACGGCGGCGGCCACTGCAAAGACTGCTGCCGACGCTGGTACGAAGACGTTGACAGACAGCACCAACGCCCAGAAGGCTGCCCAGCAGAAAGTCGATGCAGCGACCAAGGTACTGACTACAGCACAAACAGCAGAGAAGACGGTTAGCACCGCAAAGGCTGCGGCAGACAAGGCGGCGGCCGACGCTCAGGCGAAGCTTACTCAGGCGACAACGGCTACTGAAGCAGCAAAAGC
>JBLFXD010000297.1:0-7809 GCA_047611045.1 Planctomycetaceae bacterium
ACGACGAGCTTCTGGACGCCCGAAACACGGTGCTGGCTCGCGAACGTCAGCTCGAAGAACAAAAGGCGGCACGCGCGAAGATGCGTCGTGTGATGACAATCGGCACCGTGGTTGCTCTGGTCATGATGTCAGGCCTCGCCGGCTGGGCATTCGTGGAACGGCAAGAAGCTGTCGCGCAAAAACAGATCGCTGTGGAACAGGAATCCATCGCGAAATTAAACGAAAAAGAAGCGAAGCATCAGGAAGGGCTGGCCAAAGAGAACGAGAAAAAGGCAGTCGTCGCTCGGAACGACGCGGTTGAAGCTCAGAAACAGGAAGCTAAACAGAAGCTCGTGGCTATTGCGGCGAAGGACGCCGCGTTGGAAGCTCAAAAGAAAGAAGCCGAACAACGGCTGCTGGCTCAGGAAAACGAAATGAAGGCGAAGGCCAGCGAGGCAGAAGCTCAGAAACAGAAGGTGATCGCATTAAATAACGAAAAGGAAGCAGTCAAGCAGAAAGCGATTGCTGAAGACAATGAGAAAAAGGCGGTTGTCGCTCGAAACGACGCACTGGAAGCTCAGAAAAAAGAAGCGGCGCAACGTTTATTGGCTGTTAAGGCGAAAGATGCGGCTCTGTTAGCCCAGAAAAAGGAAGCTGAGCAGCGACTTCTTGCTCAGAAAAACGAAAAGAAGGCGGTCGCCAGCGAAGCGGAAGCTCAGAAACAAAAACTGATCGCCGTTGCCAACGAGAAAGAAGCCGTCAAGCAAAAGGGCATCGCGGACGTGAAGCGAGCGGAAGCGGAACTCGCTCAAAAGGCAGAACAGTATCAGGCCTATATCGCGAGGATCGGCCTGGCCGACGCCAAGATTCGTGAAAATGCTTTTGACGCAGCGATCACGATCCTCGATGACTGTCCTTCACATCTGCGAAACTGGGAGTGGGGTCGGCTCATGCACCTCTGCTCGCAGAGCATTGGCACATTCGACAATAAAGCTCCCGTCGATGCCATCGCTCTCGCGCCAGGTGGCAAGCAATTTGTGACCGGCGGCTGGAACGGTTCGGCAACGATCTGGGATTTGGAGTCAGGTCGGCAGATCAAACAGCTCAACCACGACGGGCTTTACATCTACTCTGTGGACTGGTCGGCCGACGGAAAATGGATCGCGACCGGCAGCAACGACGCTGTCAACGGCTACGTTCAGGTCTGGAACGTCGCAACCGGCGAACGTGTCAGCCAGAAATTCGGCAACAACTCGGACGAAGCGACCTCTCACACTGACGCGGTTTTAAGCGTGCACTTTTCGAAAGGAGGCGAAGGCGGTCAGAAGTTGCTGACAACTTCCTATGACACCACCGCGCGCCTCTGGAACGTGGCAACCGGCAAGCAGGACCGCCGGTTCCTCGGCCACAACGGGTGGGTCTGGGACGCTCAGTTTTCGCCGGATGAGAAGAAAATCGTGACTGTCAGTCAGGACGGAACGGCCATCGTTTGGGATGCGAATACGGGCGAACCCGGTTCACCGTTCAACGGACATCACGGCCCGGTTTACTCAGCGGCGTTCTCAGCGACCGGCGACGCAGTCGTCACTGGCGGATACGACAAGCGCGTTCTCGTCTGGCGACCGAGCGATGTTCGACCTTACGACTATACTCGCCTTAGTTCCAGTGGTGGTGTCATTCCGCCGCCGAAGTTCCGCAGCCTCGATGGGCACAATGGACCAGTTCGAACGGTTGCGTTTTCGCAGGACGGGTTGCGCATCATCAGCGGCAGCCAGGACAACACCATTCGATTGTGGGACTCCGAAGGCGGTCAACTTCTGAAGTCGTTCCGAGGCCACGACGGAGCGGTCCGAACGGTCGCCTTCGCACAAAGCGATCAGGTCATCCTGTCCGGCAGCCACGACAACAGCATCCGCAAATGGAACATCAGTGAGTACGAAGAAATCCGAGTCCTGCAGGGTCAGGTTTTGGAAGGTCATGTCGACGCGATTCTCTCGGCCGGATTCTCACCGGACGGAGAACGCATCGTCACAGCCAGCCGAGACCGAACCGCCAGAACCTGGGAAGCTGCTACCGGGCAACCTCTAAAAGTTTTCGCGGAAGGGCATTCGTTCCTCGCAACATCGGCGGCCTTCTTCCCCGGTGGAAAACGCCTGGCAACGGGAGCCGTTGATAACACGGTCCGAATCTGGGATGCCGACTCCGGAACCCAGCTGGTCCGACTCGAACATACCGGCCGAGCTGCGGCCTTAACGGTTTCCAATAATGGCAAATGGGCGATCACCGGAGGCGACGACAACTCGGCGAACATTTGGGATGCTGAATCCGGCGAGCTGATGTTTGTCTTCAAGGGCGACAAGGACAACAAAGGGCACAACAACGAAGTGACGGCGTTGGCCATCTCCGGAAACGATCAACAGCTTCTGACCGGAGATTCCAATGGCCGAGTCTTTGTGTGGGACGTGAAGACTCAGAAGGTGGTTCTCGAATTGAAGGGCCACTCCCGCAGTCGAATCACGGACGCAGCGTTCCTGCCTGGAACGAATCGAGTGTTGACGGCATGTGCCGATAAGACCGTCGCTCAATGGGATCTGACAACCGGCAAAGAGATCGCTTCTCTGATTCTGAACCATCCTGATTCCGTTGTCGCGATGTCTCTTCGTCCGAACACTCACGAAGTTCTGACGGCGTGTGGCGATGGCAGCGTTCGTCTTTGGAACGCTGACACGGCAAAGGTCATCGCACAGCTCGATCGAGGCGACTCGAAAATCACAGACGTGGCCATCAACGCTGACGGAACGAAAGGTCTGGCCGTCGACGCCAACGGTCGCAAGACGCTCGTCTTCTCACTTGAGAACACTCAGGGTTCGATCAAACCCGATCAGACTTCCGTTTCCACCGGTCAGCTCTGGTCAGCGATCTTCGCTCCAGTGAACAATGACCTGGCAATCGTTGCCCTCGGCGGCAGCGATGCGAAGCTCATCGGTTTGAAAACCGCCAAACGTGAGAGTGACGAAACACTCGTCGCTTTCAGTCCACACGGGATCATCGCTTCGGCCGCCTACTCGCCTGATGGTTCGAAGATCGTGACGGGAAGCTGGGACTTCTCCGCCAGAATCTGGAATTCGAACACCGGTGCCGACTTGAGAAAACTGGCAGGCGATGATGGTCACACTGGATTCGTGAACTCAGCCGTCTTCTCGCCGGATGCTGCAGGCCGATGGGTGCTGACAGCCAGTGACGACGGAACGGCGAAAATCTGGGATGCGAACACGGGAGCGATGCTCGCAACGATAACTGGTCATGAAGACCGAGTC
Organism: Planctomycetaceae bacterium; assembly: GCA_047611045.1. GTDB lineage: Bacteria > Planctomycetota > Planctomycetia > Planctomycetales > Planctomycetaceae > JABMPE01. The sequence goes on from JBLFXD010000297.1 coordinate 3,297, forward strand.
CGACACGCAACGTTCTCGAAAGACGGGACGCTGATCCTGACCTCGTCCAATGACCGAACGGCACGAATCTGGAACTTCAAAGCAAGTGCCCAGGCAGACGGTTCAGCGAAGGTCGAAGCCACGGTCGCTCAAGTCTTCACCGGCCACGAGTGGGCGGTTGTCTCGGCCGAATTCTCCGACGACGGAAAGTTCGTCATCACGGCCAGCGATGATAACACCGCTCGAATCTGGGATGCGGCCAACGGCAAACAGCTGTCAGTTCTGGCTGGACACACGGCACGAGTGACCTCCGTCGCATTCGCGCCGGGCGAGAATCCAACTCGAGCAGTCACCGCCAGTCAGGATGGAGCGGTCAAACTCTGGGACACTCAGGAGAACAAGGAAATCCTGACCCTCGACGGCCACACTCGCGAAGTCACCTCAGTCGCGTTCTCACCGGACGGCAAGTACGTACTGACGGCCAGCGAGGACGGCCGAGCAATCCTCTGGCTCACCGCCCCCTGGAAAACGGCGGCGCCGCCAAAGGAAAAGCTTACGAACGTAGTCCGGGAGCGCGTGGCGACGGGAGCGGAGTGATCTTTGACTGCGAACCGTCGGTCACGCTCTGCTCCTGATCATCGGCCGTCGCGCAAAATTTCGCGGGCGGCGTTCAGGCCGCAGGCACCCATGACGCCTCCGCCGGGGTGGGCCGCGCTGCCGCAGATGTACAAGCCGCCGATCGGCGTTCGGTAATCGCTCCAGCCAGCAACGGGCCGCATGCTGAAGAGCTGGTGAAGCGGCATCGCGCCTTGAAAAATGTTGCCGCCGGTCAGCCCGTAAACTCGCTCCAGATCCACCGGCGAAAGAATCTGTCGATGAAGGATCGACGCTGGGACGTTGGGCGCGAACCTGGCGATTTCAGCAACGCAGCGATCGGCAAACTCTTCTTTGACGTCGTCCCAGTTGCCCTCGGCCAGGTTGTACGGCGCGTACTGCACGAACAACGACAGAATGTGATGCCCGTCCGGAGTCAGAGTTTTGTCAACAGAAGTCGGAATCGTCATCTCGACGATCGGTCGCTGCGAAGGTCGACCGTACTTCGCGTCGTCGTACGCTCGTTCAAGGTATTCCAGTTCGCAGCCGATGTGGATGGTCCCTCGGTGTTGAGGCCCGACTTCGGCGTTGCCTGGCAGGCAGGTGAAGTCCGGCAACTCGCTGACCGCCAGATTGATCTTCATGCTCGCCGACGAGTAGTCAATTCGGCTGACGGCTCGCGCGAAGTCATCGGGCAATTGCTTTGCGTCGAGAAACTTTTCGAAAGTCAGATGGGCATCAACGTTCGACGCAACGCTCCTGGCTCGAAGTTCTTCACCGTTGGCGAGGACAACTCCGCAAGCCTTGTTATCGATGACGCGGATCGATGCCACTTCGGAGTCGGTCCGAATGGTGACTCCGGCTTCTGCGCACGACTTCGCCATCGCCTGAGTCAGGCCGCCCATCCCGCCTTCGACGTAACCCCACACTCCGCGGGCACCGCCAGCAGACCCCATCACATGATGCAGCAACACGTAAGCCGTGCCAGGCGCAGAGATCGGCTGAAAGGTTCCGATGATCGCGTCCGTCGCGAGCGTCGCCTTGAGGATGTCGGATTCGAACCAGCGATCCAGAATCGGACGAGCGGCTCCGGTCAGCAGCTCGATCGCTTCGGGCATGTCCGAGCCGAGCTGCTTCAGCGCCTGAAAGATCGACCAGCCGGTTTTTGTGTCTCGCAGTTTCTTACCGAACGAAATCTCACGCCACTCACGAGGCAGCGGCAACAGGTCTGGCGGAGTCTGGTTGAGCACCGGCTCCAGGCACTCGGCGATCCGTTCCAGCAGCCGGTTGTATTTCGGATACGCATCCGCGTCAGCTCGCGAGAACTTTGCAATCTCGCGACGCGTCATCTCCTCGTCGGGCCCCAACAGCAAATATCGGCCATCTTCCAACGGCGTGAACGAAGACGGTGTCCGAGGCAGCACTTTGTAGCCGTGCCGCTTCAGCTCCATCCGTTCTTCAATCTCCGACAGCAGCAGGCTGACGACGTACGAAGCGGTCGAAACTTTGTATCCCGGCCAGAGTTCCTCCGTGACGGCGCATCCGCCGACAAGACTTCGCCGCTCCAGCACAAGCACTTTCCGACCCGCGCGAGCCATCTCAAACGCACACACCAGCCCGTTATGGCCACCGCCAATGACAATCAGGTCGTAGTTGGATTCGTCCATGAATTCTCTTGATGATCTGTCTGGAAACTTTTTCGACTGAAACTGTGCGTCAAGTCCTGAGTGCATGGTTGGCCGGTTTGAGAAATCAACAACGCCGTTATGATTCTCGTTCGACTAAAAGTCCTTCGCGACTGCGACCGTGTTGAAATTCACTGACGAAGAATAGTCTCCACCATGATTCGATGTCTGCATCTCCTGCTGCTGGCTGCTTTGTTCGCCGGATCGCCCGCGAACATCGCCCGCGCACAGGGTGCACCCAGCGATCGTGAAGTCGACCGGTCCATCGTTCGAGCACTGAAATTTCTGGCAGCGCAGCAGCAACCTTCCGGAGCGTGGCAGCTCAAAAATTCCAGTCGTGGTCGAGACGCTGCTTCCACCACATCGTTGGCCGTCATGGCGTTCATGGCTGCCGGACACGTTCCGGGCGAAGGTCCGTACGGCGAGGCGATGGAACGTGGCATCCGCTGGGTACTCAGTAGCCAGCGGCCCAACGACGGGCTCTTTCAACATCGAGCCGGCAGCGGGCCGATGTACACGCACGGAATCTGCACGCTGATGCTGGCCGAAGTTGCCGGCATGGTCGACGCGTCGCTGAGTGACCGCGTTCGCAAGGGTCTCGAAAAAGCAATCCTGCTGATTCTGCGAGCGCAGGCCGTGCCGAAGAGTGACCGTCACGCCGGCGGATGGAGGTATCACGCGTCGAGCAACGACAGCGACCTCAGTGTGACCGGCTGGCAACTTCTGGCGCTGAGAGCGGCAAAAAACATCGGCTGCGACGTCCCCGCCGAAGCCATCGAGTACGCCGTTTCTTACGTTAATAAATGCGCCGATCGGAACGGCGGGTTTTCATACCACCCGAACCACGGCGTCAGTCCGACTCGGACAGGCACCGGAATACTGTGCCTTGAGATTTGTGGCGAGCATCACGCTCCCGCGACGATGGCCGCCGCCGATTACCTGCTTCGTCGGCCGCTCAAGTACAACGATGGATTCTTCTTTTACGGCGTCTACTACTGCACGGTCGGCATGTTTCAGGTCGGAGGCCGCCATTGGGAGCAGACTCGAAACCACGTGACCTCGGTCCTGCTGAGCAGACAGCACCCCGACGGAAGCTGGAATCCTTCCGACGGAAGCGAAGCGTCGTTCGGGCCGATTTACGCGACCAGTATGTCCGTGCTCGCGGTGGCGGTAGAGTATCAGTACCTGCCGATTTACCAGCGCTGAGGAAGCATCGTCTGCGAAGTTGCAGAGAAGCGAACCTCGGCCGGAATCTCAATAGGATTGCCCGATGCCGCATCTTCCGATTGCCAAAGCCAGCGAAATTGGCCTCGACCAAAGGCGACTCGACACCGCGTACGAATTGCTCCGCAGTTGGACTTCCGGGCCGGACGCTTCGGTGCCAGGCGGCGCAATCGTCGTCGGCCGAAATGGAAAGATCGTCGAGCCAAAGTTTTTCGGTCGGCAGGGAGCAGAACCAGCAGCTGGCGAAATCCGCCGCGACGGAATGTTCCTTCTGGCATCGATCACCAAGCCAGTCACCTACATGGCGGCGATGATGCTCGTCGAGCGGGGGTTACTCAACTTGACTGATCCGGTTATGAGGTACATCCCGGATTTCGCGGCTCACCACAAAGAAGAGACGCTGGTTCTGCACCTGTTTACTCACACGTCAGGCATGCCGGACATGGTTCCCAACAACGCCGAGCTTCGACAGAAGCACGCACCGCTCAGCACGTTCATCGACGGAGCGATTAACGCGATGCCGCTCTTCCCGCCGGGCACGGACTTCTCGTACCAAAGCATGGGTACGCTGGTCGTCGCTGAGCTGGTTCAACGAATCTCCGGCATGACGATTCACGAATTCATCCGTCGCGAAATGCTCGACCCACTCGGTTTGAAGTCAACCGGCCTCGGATCGAAGGGCCTGGACCGTGAACGCCTCGTCCGAGTCGAAGTTCCCGACTACCAGCTTGGCTCGAACTTCGGCTGGAACAGTCGCTACTGGCAGGAACTCGGCGCACCGTGGGGCGGCATGTTCAGCTCGCCGGAAGATTTCGCGGTCATCTGTCAGTTGCTTCTGAACGGCGGAACGTACGGCGATGTTCGGCTGCTGTCTCCGAGCACGGTGCAGGCCATGACGACCAACCGCCTCGTCGATCAGCCGGACATTCCCGACGCCGTTCGGCGATCGCGACCGTGGGGACTGGGCTGGAGTCTGAACTCGCGCGGCACGTCACGAAGCTGGGGCGACACGCTCGGTCCAAACGTCTTCG
>JBLFXD010000298.1:0-7755 GCA_047611045.1 Planctomycetaceae bacterium
ATTTTTGGAAATCCGCCTGGACGGCAGCCGGAGCCGGCCAAATCACTTGGATTGCCTGGTACTTCGCCGCGCAAATACCCAGGATGCCGCCCTCGGTGCCGCGTTTCTGCTCGGGCGACCGTCGCAGAAAATGTGCGACCGTCGCAGGAAATGTGCGATCGTCGAAGGAAATGGGTGATCGTCGAAGGAAATGGGTGATCGACACCGGATTGGAATCAGAAAATCAGAAGTTGTGGCCGGCGGAACTGCCGCGCAGCAGCGACTGAACTTTGGATAACGGAACATGGCTGCTGTAAATCGGTTTGCTGCTGAACATGGTTTTTCGGATGAGTATCCGTTTGAGTCTCATTTCGTCGAAGTGAATGGTCAGAAGATCCATTACGTCGACGAAGGCCGCGGCGAAAGCATCCTTTGCGTTCACGGAAACCCGACATGGTCATTCGCCTGGCGAAACGTCGTTCGGAAGTTGAGTGACCGATACCGGGTGATCGCGATTGACCATCTCGGTTGCGGATTGTCGAGCAAGCCACCGGGGCATCATTACTCACTGGCCGGACACATTTTGAATCTGCAGTCGCTGGTGACTCAGCTGGATCTGAATCAGATCACCCTGTTTGCTCACGACTGGGGTGGCGCGATCGGGATGGGCGCTGCCGGCAAAATGCCGGATCGGTTTTCGAGATTCGCTCTCTTCAACACGGCGGCGTTTCGTTCGCAACGGATTCCGCTGCGGATTGCCGTCTGCCGGATGCCGTTCCTCGGGACGTTTGCTTTGCGCGGCCTCAACGCTTTCAGTCGGGCGGCGCTGACGATGGCCGTTGAGAAACACGACCGGATGACAGCCGCCGTCAAACGAGGCTATCTCGCTCCGTACAATTCGTGGGCAAACCGTGCAGCAGTCAACGCCTTCGTTAAAGACATTCCGCTTCGCGCATCGCATCCATCGTGGCAGACACTGGTCGAAGTAGAAGTCGGGCTGGAGCAGTTCATCGATCACCCGATGCTGCTGGTGTGGGGCGAGCGTGACTGGTGTTTCACGACAAAGTTTCTCGACGAGTTCGAGCAGCGATTCCCCAAAGCAGAGACGTTGCGGATTCCGGATGGAGGTCACTACGTCTTTGAGGATTCGCACGAACTCTTCCTGCCGCGTGTGGAAGAGTTCCTCAGTCAGCATCCGCTCGCCTGAGCAATCGTAGGGTGTGACAAGTGGAGCGAATCAAACGGCTGGTGTGCCGGCGCGGGCCACTGTTTGAGTTTCCAGGCGTCAGAATTGCTTCCAGATCTCCACGCCGGCACACTGCAATTCAGGTTCAGCCCGCTGGTCATGCCCTACGAATGAACTCACAGCCGCTGCAGGCGATCCGGTTCAGAAGTCGCCGCCGATAACTTCCTGACCGGCTCTGGTGGAGAGGTCGACCAGAACGTTGTGGTCCGTCGTTTCGCCGATGAAGCGAACGGCTCCGTCGGCGACGAGGAAGTGGGCTCCGCCGGTGTGCCAGCTCCAGAAGTGGTCGTTGTGAGTTCCGTTGGCGTCGCCAGGAATCAGGCCGATCTGCATGTCCAGGAAGGAATCCTGAGTGCTGCCACAAAGAGTCCAGCCAATGTTCAAGGCTTCCGGGATGCCGCGTTCGCCCATCGCGAGCGTGCTTGAAAGTCCATCGATGACATCTCGAAACCGGGTCGCGCTGTCGACGTAGAGGACGCCGTTTTTTGACGTCGGTGTAGTGCCGCTGACTCCCGGATAGCTGCCCGGAGCGTGCTTGCCTAGCGGACTGTCAGATACGCGCCCGGAATTCGGATCGCTCGGGCAACTGTACAGCGGAAGCAGGTCGTCCAGCGGGTTGTCCGGAATGGTCACCATCGAGTAAGCGAAGCACTCCGGATCGAATTCGAAGTCAAGCTGCTCGTACAGTGGTGTCTGGTCGACGTACGGCAAAAGCATTGATCGAAACGTCCAGTGTCGCAGAGCTACCTTTCCCATCGGCATGGCGCTGTGAGCATCGTGGTAGTTGTGAATCGCGATGCCCCACTGCTTGAGATTGCTTTTGCACTGGCTTCGTCGTGCTGCTTCTCGAGCCTGTTGGACGGCAGGCAGTAACAGCGCAATCAGAATCGCAATGATCGCGATGACGACCAGTAGCTCAATCAGAGTGAAGCCACGTTTGCGATTTGCTGAAAGCATATTTTGTGACAATCCGTCGCGATCAGAATATTCGGCCTGCGCAGCGACTCGCGTCACAGGCCAGTTCGTCATGAGAGACTGTTATGTGTCCGGCAGTTGAAGGTCGACTTCGAGAGTTTCCTCAGTTCCGTCCGGAACCGAAACCGGCAGCGATGCCACCGCTTCGTACTCCGTCGGAATCTTAGCTCCGGAATCGTTCGGAATCTCGATTCCCTTGAACACGGCGACTCCAGATGTCATGTCGGGGGAAACTTCCAGTTGAATGATGACGGTGTAGTCACCCGGAACCGGCCCGTCAGTTCGGCTGAACTGGTACTCGCCATTAACGAGCGATGCCCGAGCCGCCGGTCCCTGAGTATTTTCGCGCGGAACGAAACTTACGAGACCGGATCGGCCCTCTGCTCCGTCGATCCGTCCGTAAACGGCCTGGCGCGGAATGCCGGAATCTCCGCAGCCGGGAATGAATGTCCCGATCAAGGCGACCGTCAGCCAGCGGCTGACTGTTCTGGTTGTTGAGTTGCGATTCATACCTGGAACCGGAACGAAGATTGGAGCAGACTAACAACTGGGAAACCGTCTTCGATTTCTCGTGACGCGAATCTGCCATTGCAACCGCCGCGCGCAGTGATTGCAAGCCGAGCTCGACCAAAACGACCAGACCGGCGCTTTGTAGCGAGTCTGGCGGGAACATCCCGTTGGGACGGCCTGATCGGGAAAGTCATTGATAGCCACATCAGCCGTTTGCTGGTGGTTTTCTCGCTGGATCACGTGCTCGGAATCTGATAAACCGCGTGCCTGTTCGGCGGTCTGCTGAGATTGCTCACAGAATGGTTGATCTGACGAAAATAAACAGATTTTGGGGATTCCACAATGGAACAGATTCCTTTGGAAGAAATCACGCTTGGTCGCAGCCTTCTCGACTTGGTCAGCTCAATGTGGGTCCTTGCCACGATTCTGTTCAAACTGGTGGTGCCGTGGACGCCTTTGATCGCTTGGGTTGCGTTCTGGACGCTCGCAGTCAATTGGGCGAAGTATCGAGCGGTCCTGCTCAAAGGCGGTTGGACGGGGCTGGCCTTTACGGGTTTGATGATGATTCTGATCTGGGGCCTCATCGCTCCGCCGGTCGACGGAGTTCATCACGTTTTCGGTCTCAGCCTGAGCAACTTTGTCGGCAAGACAGTTTACGTGACGGCGCTGTTTTCGATCATGTTCCTGTGTGGCTCGGTTCAATTGAGCGGTGCCTGCGGATCGTTGGTCTGCTTCAAGCATGAAGACGAAGAGCCGGCTGATCATGGACACGCTGCGGCCCACTGAGCTCGATCTTGGATTTCGAAACCTGAAAGCAGGTTGCAATGGCGAGTGATCAGGAACTTCGCACGCTCATCAAGACGATCGTTACCGATCAGAGAGCGGCTCGTCGAGTCATGGCGGGCATGACCACGGCGATCTCGGAACTGGCGTCCGAACAAAGCCTGGACATCGGTGATGAACAGGCGAAAGATGTAGCCAGGTCATTACTCGTTTCCCGCTTGGCAGACATCGCCTGGCCGGACGTGACATCAACGAGCTTTGAGATCCCTGTCCAGCGCGGCGAGTAAGCCCGATCGTTCGCTCGGTCAACCAACGCTGTTCCGATTGGTGTCACGGCCCTCGCCCGCTATCGTCTTTGAGTTGCGGCTTTGTCCTGACATCGCCGGATTTATCAATCCACTCCGAAATAAATTGCCATCATGATTTGCGTCAGTATCGGCCGCACGCGGCACAAGATGATTACGCTTGAGCACCGTGCTCTCGCCGAACGAGGCGCAAAACTCGTTGAGTTGCGGCTTGACTGGCTGTCTCGGATTCCCGATCTGGGGCGTCTGATCGACAATCGGCCGACGCCGGTGATCATCACGTGCCGACGTCGCGAAGACGGCGGGCGGTGGCGCGGCACCGAAGATCAGCGGATGACGATCCTGCGATCATCGATCGTTGCGGGTGTTGATTACGTCGATATCGAAGAAGACGTTGCGAGATCTATTCCGCGTTACGGCGACACGAAGCGGATCATCAGTTACCACAACTTCGAAGAGACACCGCCGGACATCGAGCAGATCCACTCGAGGATGTGCAAACTGGATCCGGACATCATCAAGATTGTGACGCTCGCGAACTCGCCCGGCGACGGGGCGAAGATGCTTGAGATTTCAAAGAGGTCCAGCATTCCGACCATCGGTTTCTGCATGGGCGAGATGGGACTTTTCAGTCGAATTCTTTGCGGGCGATTCGGTTCACCAATCACCTACGCAACTTTCAGTCGCGATCGTGAACTCGCCCCGGGACAGCTTTCGTTCGAAGAAATGCGGGACATCTTCCGCTACGAAGAGATCACGCCGGACACGCAGATCTTCGGAGTGATCGGGGATCCTGTCGGGCACAGCCTGAGTCCTCTGGTTCATAACTTTGCCTTTCAGGCTGCTGGCATCGACGCCGTTTACCTGCCGTTGCGAATTCCGCAGGACACGCTGGCAAAGTCGCTGGACGACCTGGACAGCATCGGCATGCGAGGTTTCAGCGTCACCATTCCTCATAAACAGGCCGCTGCCGATTACTCGCAGGTTTCGTCGGAGTCCGTTCGAGCGATTGGAGCAGCGAACACGCTGATCCGAAGCGAAGTCGGCGACTGGCACTCCGAGAACACCGACTACGATGCCGCGCTGACGTCAGTCCTGATTGGTCTCGACAAAGATAATCTCGACGAAGCAAATCTTATGGGCAGGAAGGTGATGTTACTTGGAGCCGGCGGTGCCGCGCGAGCTGTCGCACTTTCCATGGTCCGATGCGGAGCGATCGTCACGATCGCTGGGCGAACTCACAAACGCGCGATTGAGCTTTCAGACGAGATCGGCTGCCAGAATTGCAGTTGGGAAAACCGCGGCGCCGGCGAGCCGGACGTTCTGATTAACTGCACACCGGTGGGCATGCATCCGAATGTGGACGACACTCCGTATGCCGAGCACTGGCTGACTGAGAACATGGTCGTCTTTGACACGGTCTACAATCCCGAGACGACATTGCTGATCAAAGACGCTCGAACAAAGGGATGCCGAACGGTGTCCGGCATCGAAATGTTTGTGCGACAGGCAGCTCACCAGTTCGAAATGTTTACCGGCCAGCCCGGACCGCTCGATCAGATGCGAATGACAGTGCGCCGCGCGATTTCACCGCTGGGCGATCTAGAGTAATGTCGGAGTTGCCTCCCGCTTCCGGATGAAGGCAGTCGGCCAAAGAGAAACTCAACGGACTCACAGCCACTCGGCGACTTGCGGGGCGAAGTAGGTCAGGATGATGTCGGCGCCGGCTCGGCGGATGCCGAGTAGTGATTCCAGGACGACGGCTTTTTCGTCCAGCCAGCCGGCTTCGGCGGCGGATTTGATCATCAGGTATTCGCCGCTGACCTGGTAGGCCGCCACGGGGAGGTTGGTTTCGTCTCGCAACGCTTTGATGACGTCGAGGTACGCTCCGGCGGGTTTGACCATCACGATGTCCGCGCCTTCCCCTTCGTCGAGTTCCAGCTCGCGCAACGCTTCTCGAACGTTGGCCGGATCCATCTGGTATGTCGACTTGTCTTTCGGAATCGGGCGGTCGCTGGAGGCTTTTGGGGCCGAGTCCAACGCTCCTCTAAATGGACCGTAGAACGCGGACGCGTACTTCGCCGTGTACGCCATGATTGACGTGTGAGCAAAACCTTCCTGATCGAGGACGGCTCGAATGCTGCCGACGCGGCCGTCCATCATGTCGCTCGGTGCGACGATGTCCGCTCCGGCTCGAGCATGGGAAAGTGCCTGTTCGCAGAGAACGGCGACCGTTTCGTCGTTCAGGATCTCTCCGTCGTCCGAAACGATTCCGTCGTGGCCATCACTGCTGTACGGGTCGAGGGCGACGTCGGTCACCACGCAGGTTTCCGGTGATGCCTCTTTGATTCTCTGAATCGCTTCCGGGATCAGGCCGTCTGGATTGTAAGCTTCGTCACCCGTACGATTTTTCAGCGACTCGTCGACCTTCGGAAAGATCACAACCTTGTCGACGCCGAGGTCGTAAACGCGTTTGACTTCCTTGACCAGACCGTCGAGTGACCAGCGAGTCTGACCGGGCATCGACGCAATCGGAACGTCGTCCTGGTCGGCGTGCAGAAACATCGGATAGATGAGCTGGCTGGCTTCGAGTTTCGTTTCGCGGCACATGGAACGGATGGCGGACGTGCGGCGGTTGCGGCGCGGTCGAGAGACCAGATCCGGATCACCGCCGGCAGCCAGGTCGAAAGTGGACATCGAAGAAAACTCCAGCTCGTACAGATTTAACGGTCACGTCTTCACACGAAACGGTTTCGTCGCGTTTCGCGGAGTCAAGCGCCGGATTCTGTGGAGCTGCGTCCTGCGAAGCAATCCTCTGCCAAAACAAAAAGGCCGCCATGCAGTCTGCATGGCGGCCTTGAAATGATCGATTTCGGGTCAATTGGTTTTGTCGGGTTTAGAAGCGAAGCTCGCCGGAAACGTTGATCCCGCCGAAGTCGAATAGTTCGCGTGACGGGCGGGTGACGATCGCCGGATCAGCGTTCGATCCGTTGTCGTTGTAGAAGATGCTGGATGCCGGTCGGGCGATCTGATCAATGAATGTCGCCTGGTAGCCGACTGTGATTGCGAAGTTTTGTCGGATGTGAAGTTTGGCGTAGAGGTTCAGCTCGCCAACAAGCATGAAAGCCTCGCCTTCCGCAGTGGTTTTGGTCCGTGGGTCACCCTGGCTGCGGAGCGACTGGGTAACGACTGAGGTTTCGTAGACATTGACCCCTGCGGCCAGTTTGGGCTCGATGCCAAGCGTCAGCCAGCGGCTGACCAGTTCGCCTCGCACGCCGATCTGCGGTGCGTAGACGCTGTTTTCTGTGTAGGACGAAATCGTGCTGACCAGCGGGGTCACGAGCTGGTCCTGCTGATCGAACACGCCAACCTGTAGCAGCTCTTCGTTCAGGCTGAGATAACGGAAACCGATGAGCGGTCTCAACTGAAACATTGGGTCTGGCAGATAGGCGTCGAAGATGTAATTGATTTCCGAGCCCCACAGTTCAGCGGCGATAGTCGCCGTGAAAGAGTCATCGTAGAGCAGCAGGTTATTTCCGGGCTGTCCGTTGGAAAATGTACTGGTGGCGACGAACTGCGGAGGAGTCAGTGGGTTGATTGGGTTCCTGGCGGTCTGGTCACCGAGCTCGTCGACAGAACTTGGATCCCCGACTTCGCCGAAGTAGAAGATGTTGGCTTCCAATGCTCCGCCGACCAAAGGGATTCCGATGGTTCCTCGGATACCTGAAGCGTCGGGATAGTCGAGGTCGTCGGTCGACGCGACACGAGCGACTCCGGCCAACTGGCCACCGGTGTTGGTTACTTGAAAAGGAATCGTCGGGTCGGCCTGCGACAGAATCGGTGCCCCTAGCAATCGATCATCGGGGTCCTTGAATCTGTAATGGAGGTACTCCAACCGGAAGTACGAGTTTCGCGCGGCGTCGGCGAAGAATTCGTCGAGCGGAGTGCTCTCGTAGC
>JBLFXD010000299.1:0-7746 GCA_047611045.1 Planctomycetaceae bacterium
CGTCATCTCCAGCTCCCTGCGGAAGTCAAGCACCTGCTGCAACTGCGGGCCGGGGTCGGCCATCCTTGAGGCCGAAATCTTCTTGAGGATGACGAAGATTTCCGGCCGACCTGTGCCTTTGAAACGCTCCAGGGCGCGGTGGAATTCCTCTTCCGTGTACGAGGAGAACTCTGAGTCCGGTGCCTCCTGGCCCCAGCGGAGATACATCGTCAGGATGAAGACGTCACAACGGTCGATCTCCTGATTGATGACGCCCTGATTGCGTCGGCCGGTCGTGGCGAGCGTGTCTTCCCAGCCCAGAGCTTCAAACTCGACGTTGGCCCCTTCACCGAAGCCCTCGTTGAGTTTCACGATGCAGTCTCGGAACGCTCGCCGTTCGATGGCCAGGTCTCCGGGCGAGGCAATGAAGACAGAGATACTGCGTTTGTCAGCCATGCACGCATGATACCGCGTGGCCTCTGAAGTCGCGACGTTCCGGACGAGGAGATGGCGTGTCCGGCACTGGCTGTTTCGGTCGACTCTTGCGGTGCTTGCAAGCCCCGCCACCAGCCTGTTGTTCAAACCGTCGGGAATTCTTTGCCTCACGCTCCATGCCGCTGGACGTTGCCATGGGTGAAAGAATCTGCCTGATCGGTAACAATCCCGAGGCTGCCGCTGGCCTTCACCGGGAAAACTGGTTGGATTCCCGGTAACCATCCAGCCACTTTCGGTAAAGGCTTTGCGGCTGATCCGCCCCAAAAGCGAGATCTCACCGGAGTGGCCGGGCACTGTCAGCCTGATCGTAGATGCCTCGGCCTGCATTGAATTTCCGAATCTCCCATCTCCGAAGGCAGCTCGAAATCAATGACGACTTCGTTCGTCGCACATAAAATTCTCTAACAATCAGCCGGACGTCAGGAAATTCCCGAGATGATCAAGTCAGCAATTACGGTCAGCCTTGTTGAAGAAGCTCGCGGCGGCCCGTTTGTATTCTGGAACGGCCTGGCCGATGCCTGTGAAAAGGCAGCCGCGCTGGGCTTTGACGCGATCGAAATTTTTGCACCGTCTCCCGACGCCGTTGATCCTGACGAGCTGAAGGCCCTGCTCGAAAAACACAATCTCAAAGTTGCCGCCGTCGGCACCGGAGCCGGCATGGTGAAACACGGCCTGTGCCTCACCGATCCTGATCCTGAAAAACGCGACGCCGCGAAAGCCTTCATTCGATCGATGATCGACTTCGGCGGTCCCTACGGAGCACCCGCGATCATCGGTTCGATGCAGGGCAAGTGGGGCGGCGATCTTGATCTCGAAGGAGCCCTGGCTTTGCTTCGAGATGCTTTGAACGAACTCGGCCCGTACGCCGCGAAGCACGGCGTCACGCTGATTTACGAACCGCTCAACCGCTACGAGACAAACCTCATCAAGACGGTTGCCGACGGCGTCGCCTTCATGAAGACGCTGTCGACTGACAACGTCAAGCTGCTCGCCGACCTCTTCCACATGAACATTGAAGAAGCAAACCTCGCCGACGCGATACGAGCCGGAGAAGGTCACATCGGTCACGTTCACTTTGTGGATTCCAACCGCCAGGCAACCGGACTCGGCCATATGGATTACGCACCGATCGCCGCCGCTCTGAAAGAAATCAACTACGACGACTACGCGTCCGCAGAATCGCTCCCGATTCCCGATTCAGAAACAGCCGCCGCGAAGACGATCGAAGCGTTCAACAAGTACCTCAAATAGTCGATCGGAGTTTTCAGCGGCCTGAGTTTGAAGACCAGATTCGCCAAGGAAACAACGAACCTGATCGTCACCTCTCCCCCTTGGGGGAGAGGTCGCGGTCTCAGCCGCGGGTGAGGGGGATTTTGGAACTTCACCTCGCTCAGTTCCCCGAATTCTTCCGAAACAGAAACCCTCACCCGGCCCTGAGAGGCCGACCTCTCCCGCAAGCGGGAGAGGTGACATTTCGAGAAGACCGGCCATCCCGGATTTTGAAAACACACGTCAAACACACGACCGGCATTAACGACTCCTGAATGAAAATGCCGGAACAACAGAAAGACAATCAGCAATGAGTGCAGACACTCCTTCTAAATGCGTTCCCCTCGGCCTCGCCCCAAGCTTTGGCTTCGGAGACCGAATCGGACTCGCGACTCCCGGCCACGTTGAGTCGATGAAGCGATCGGCAAACGGCATCGAGCCGATCTTTCCTCAGCAGTCCATCCGCGAAATGACCCGTACTAAGCGAACCGCTCAGCAGGTCATGGACGACGCGATGAACGGTGCTCGAGAAGCCGGCTGGACAGGCCGCATCGGAGCCGACGCTGACCACCTGAAAACTCCGGACGACGTTAACGTGACTCAGGCCGTTGGCTTTACGTTCTTCACGATCGACCCATCCGACGACGTCGACCAGAAAGCCGACGACTATGACGAATCGACTTTGCGAGAAAAGTTCAACTCTGCCAAAGAAAACGCCCCGTGGTACGACAGCTACCTCGGCAAGTCGGTTGGTCTTTCGACCGGAGCAAAGATCGAACTGACCGAAGAAGCCTGCATGAGAGCAGCCGTGAAGTATGGCCCGGCGATCTCGCGAGCTCTTTCGCTCGGCGACCACATTCGCAGCGTCAACGAATCAGCCGGCAGCGACTACGAGATCGAACTCTCGGTCGACGAAACCGACCAGCCGACAACCCTCGCCGAACACTACATCATCGCCGATCAATGCATTGGCGGCGGAATGAAACTCGTCAGTCTGGCTCCGCGGTTCATCGGCGAACTGGAAAAAGGCGTCGACTACAAAGGCGACGTCGGAGCCTTGGAAGCATCGCTCAACGATCACGCCGCGATTGCTGAACTCATCGGCCCGTACAAACTGAGCCTGCATTCCGGCTCGGACAAAGTCTCGATGTATCCCGCTCTGGCACGAGCCACCAAAGGCCGCTTTCATGTGAAGACGGCCGGAACAAGCTACCTGGAAGCGCTGCGAGTCGTCGCCCGTCACGACGAAGCCTTGTTCCGCCGCATCGTCCAGTTCGGCCGCGAACGTTACCCCGTCGACAAAGCGACGTATCACGTTTCATCGACCAACGAAGCTGTCGCACCGGGAGACGGTCTCGACGCGAAGAAGCTCGAACAGGTTTACCTGGAATGCTGGGCGGACGTCCCGAAGGGGCTCGGATTCACAGAGCCAGGTCGGCAAATTCTGCACTGCACTTTCGGTTCGACTCTGACTGATCCGGAACTCGGACCAGCCGTTCGGTCCGTGCTGGAATCTCACCCGGACACCTACACCGAAGTTCTCGCCGACCACTTCAGCCGACACCTCGAAGCGCTTGCTGAGGGCATGTAGGCACCGGTTAAGTCAGTTGTTGATTGCTTCCCCCGATTCGGAACTTCATCATCCACTGCGAGATGGCCAGCCAGCCGTTTCGTAGTGGATGTTTTTCGTGGTTGCTCCAACGAGTGTGTGAATTGAGATTTCAATTCATAACCCGAAGCGTCAGCGAGGCATCGCGTCCGTTCGTCCCTTTTAGCCTCACTCACGCTTTTTGAAGTTGCATAGTTTCGACGTCTTTTGTGGCTGAAGGCCACGTTTCACCGTAGCCTGGGGCATCGCCCCAGAAGAGTCCGATGCGTTACGAATTCCTTTGGCCAAAGGCCATACTCACCGACATCGCTGCGTGCCGTGAATATGGCCTTCGGCCAAAACGGCCGTATTTTTACGGGTCCCTGGGGCGATGCCCCAGGCTACGGTGACGGATGGCCTTCGGCCAAAACTGTTGCCAGCCCGAATCTGTGCAACTTCAATACTCACGCTTCGAATTATGATTTGTAAACGAACATCCAACTGACGCCCGTCGCAACGTGTTCTCAACCACTCCACAGGCCTGATTCATGTTTGACGGTGATCTGCTTGACGATGACGAGTTTCCCGGCGGCGTCTTCTCCGACGAGATCGACGGAGGGCGAGCCGGTGCACATATTCGGCTCGGAGATCGAGGCATCACCGCTCGCACATCCGAAGGCCGTGAGTTTGTCATCACCTACTCCGACTGCGACCTGGAACTCGGTGGCGACAGCGGCCGGATGGTCTTTTGTCGAACGGCGGATCGAACTCTGACATTCTTCTGCGAGGATCGCCGCTTCCCCGAAGCTTTGAAACGTGCCGCCGTCGGAGAGCTGTTCGAGCAGGTCGACACGATACTGATCGCGGGCAACCGTCAGCGATGGGTAGGCAGAATGGGCCTGTGGGTAACTCTTGCGGTGTGCGCCGTCGCGCTGGTCGGCGCCTACTACGGAGTCGTCGCTTTAGCTCGTGTCGCGATCGAATCCGTGCCGATAGTCGTCGACCAGGAAATCGGCGAAGCCGCGCTGCCGGCAGTTCTTTCTGAATTCGGTGAAGAAATTAAGAGTCCGAAAGCCCTCGACGCAGTTCAAGGGATCGTCGACCGCCTGGCCCCTCACGCGACCGTTCGAGGCGTGAACTATCGCGTTTTGATTGTCGACTCCAACGTCGACAATGCCCTGGCCTTGCCTGGCGGAACGATTCTGGTTTTCCGAGGACTCATCGACACGATGGATTCGACAGAGCAACTATCGGCGGTGATCGCTCACGAAATGTCACACGTCACGCTCAGGCATCACCTGACACAAATCGCTCGCTCCGTCGGAATTGTGGCCGCAGTTAATATCGTTATCGGAGACGTCGGCGGCATCGTCGCACTTGGGACAGAAGTTCTGCAGACGGCCGCCATGAATAATTACTCGCAGGGGCAGGAGACGGAAGCCGATCTCGAAGGTGCCCGCATGATGCACGCAGCCGGCATCGATCCGCAGGCCATGATCCAGATGCTCGATAACCTGCCCGACGCTCACTTGCATGGTGCTCTTTCCTGGCTATCGACCCATCCGAATTCCGATGAAAGAATTCGGTCGGTCCAGCAATTTCTTGATGAAGCAGAACCTCGTGACTACAGTCAGCTCGACTTTCGGCTGGAGGAACTTCGAGGATTACTCGACGAAACTCCGGCTGAGCAGCCGATAGACGACGAACCGGGCGACGACAACATCGAGAATATTCAGCTGCCAGACGATTCACCGAAACCTGAAACCGACGCTGAAGAAGAAGTCGAATCGAAGGATTGAATCTGACGATCGACCGACTTTCGAATCTGCAAAAGACGAACACTTCCCAAACTAACTCGAAGATTGAGGCTGCTCATGGAAGCCGAAGTTCGCGACAAACCAGCTTTCGCCAATATCCGCGCGGAGCTGAAAGCTGGCGACTCGATCATTGCCGAATCCGACGCCATGGCCAGCATGAGCTCGACCATCGACATGAGCACTCGCTGGAACGGCGGATTTTTCGGTGCCGTTGGTCGGAAAATATTCGGCGGCGAATCGTTGTTCGTCAACGAGTTCTCGACAACCAGCTCAGGCGAGCTCGTTCTGACTCAGCCGTTCCCCGGCGACATTGAGTGCATCGAGTTGAAAGGGACCACGATGTTCCTTCAGCCGGGTGCTTTTCTTGCCTGCGAACCCGGTGTGAAACTCGGACTCGGCTGGGCAGGCATCGCCAGTTTCGTCGGTCGTGAAGGGCTGTTCCGACTCAAAGTCAGCGGCCACGGCCGAATCTGGTTCGGCGCTTATGGCGGGATCTTTGCCCGAGAAATCGACAGCGAATTTGTCGTCGATACCGGACACCTTGTCGCCTACGAACCGACGATCAACCTGCGGATGGGCATGGCCGGTGGCATCTTCTCAAGCTTCTTCGGCGGAGAGGGACTGGTGACCCGTGTCAAAGGCCCTGGCCGAATCTACATGCAGTCTCGTTCGATGAGCGGGCTGGCCGCATGGACGAACTCGCACTTGTGGTAGATGCCGGAGAGATCGCTCGCCGCGTCTGACGCTGTGAGCGTCATGCCCGATAGACGCGTGAGATCAAAGCAAAACAATCGCTGCCGGATCAATGATCAGAGGAACGCTTTCATGCAGTACGAGATAAAGGCTCAACCAGCCGCTTCGGTTGTCGACATCCAAATGTCGGCCGGTGAAACAATCACCGCAGAAGTCGGCGCCATGATCGCCATGACCAGCGGCATGACTGTCGAAACGACCTCTCGTACCAAGGGAGGCAAAGGCGGCATGATGAAGGGCCTCAAGCGAATGTTCGCTGGAGAGAACTTCTTCCTGAACCATTTCAGTTCACACAGCGAAGGGCAGAGCCTGATCCTCGGCCCGCAACTGATGGGCGACATCGTCCACTACCCACTCAACGGAACACTGATTGTTCAGGGATCAAGCTGGCTGGCGTCGGACACGAACATCGAAATCGATGCCACCTGGCAGGGACTTGGCAAAGCACTCTTCAGTGGCGAGCGCATGTTCTGGGTCAAATGCTCGGGGCACGGCGATCTGTTTCTCAGCAGCTTCGGATCAATCTACGAAGTCGAAGTCGATGGCGAGTACACCGTCGACACCGGCCACATCGTGGCGTTTGAAGAAACGCTGGAATTCCGAATCGGCAAAGCCGGCAAGAGTCTGATTGGAAGTTTCCTCGGTGGCGAAGGACTCGTCTGCAAGTTCAGCGGCCACGGAAAACTCTTCTGCCAGAGCCACAACCCGCCGTCTTTCGGCGCAGCACTCGGACCAATGCTGAAGACTCGATAACGCAAAGTCGCGGTCAGTCTTCGCCAGTTAATGACACAGCAGTCGCACTTACACTTCCGGGAATCATCTCATGGATAGCGACGTTCAATTCGAAATCAGTCAACGCCCAGACTTCGGCCTGATCTCAGTCCAGCTTGAGCAAGGCCAAAAGATCTTCGCCGAGCCATCAGCCATGGCCGCAATGGATCCGAGCATCACACTCAAAGCTGGCCTGAAGGGTGGCATCCGAAAAACACTCGGAAGAGCCCTCGGCGGCGAGAGCATGGTCATCAACACTTTCACCGCCAATCGCGGCCCCGGCGAAGTCATCTTCGCTCCCGGAGCCCCCGGCGACGCTGTCCACCACCACCTCGACATGAGCACGCTGATGGTTCAGCGAGGCGCCTTCGTGGCACACACAGACGGCGTCGAGCTGACCGGAAAATGGCAGGGAGCGAAAGGCTTCTTCAGCGGCAAGGGCCTGGTGTTGCTCCAAGCGTCAGGAACCGGCGACCTCTTCTTCAACTCCTACGGCGCCATTCTGGAGATGGACGTCCGAGGTGACTACATCGTCGACACCGGCTACGTCGTCGCCTTCGAAAACACGCTCAACTACAACGTCGACGTCCTCCCCGGCTTGAAGAGGGGCGGAAAACTAAAGAGCTTCTTCTTCGGCGGAGAAGGCCTCGTCGCCAGATTCAGTGGCCAGGGAAAAATCTGGGTCCAAACCCGAGCCGTCAACTCATTCCTGAGCTGGGTCCACCCCTTCCGCCCAGCTCCAAAGAGCAGCGACTGATCGCCTTTGCCCTGTTAATTCCGAAGCCGAGGTAAGGCTCACCCTCGATCAGCACGCAGCCCGTTTGCAGCCGACGCCTTCATCACCACGCTGCGAGCGTCCCAAACCTGCCCGTTTAAACCGCAATGTCGCGATGCTCACTCCAATCGGACACGGTTTACAGCTTGCCAATCACAACCCGAGCGCGAAGCTTGACTCAACGCCCCGAAGGAAATAGTTTTCCCCGCCTCAGGACGATTAGCTCAGTTGGCTAGAGCACCACGTTGACATCGTGGGGGTCACTGGTTCAAGTCCAGTATCGTCCAATAAAATGGAAG
>JBLFXD010000300.1:0-7729 GCA_047611045.1 Planctomycetaceae bacterium
CCGGCCCTGAGAGGCCGACCTCTCCCGCAAGCGGGAGAGGTGATATCGAAAATTGGCGCAGTCCAACTACGAATGTCCGCGGACTGTCGCGAACGAGGAGCAAAGCAATGAACAAGTTCAGAACGCTGCTGCCCGCATTCATGCTGGCGATCAGCTCTTGGTTGCCGGTCCACGCTGACGAAGGCGTCGCAACAGATTTGACCGTTCCCGAGGTAACCGATGGCGCACCTTCGCCCGGCGCGAGAGTCCGGCAGTTCAACAAGGATTACGTGGACAGCCGCGTCTACCACACGCTGTACCTGCCGACTGATTGGAAACCCGACAGAAAGTATCCGGTCATCGTCGAATACGCCGGCAATAAATGGCGAACGAGTCTCGGCACCGTGGAAGGCAGCAGCCTCGGCTACGGAATCACTGGCGGAAAAGGCGTCATCTGGATCTGCATGCCCTATGTGAATCAGCAGGAGATGCGGAATCAGGAAACCTGGTGGGGCGACGTCGACTCAACCGTCGCTTACTGCAAGCACACGGTGAAACGAATCTGCAACGAATACGGCGGAGACTCGAACAACGTCTTCATCGCCGGTTTCTCCCGAGGAGCCATCGCCGGCAACTTCATCGGACTTCACGACGACGAGATCGCTTCTCTCTGGCGAGGCTTCATCTGCCACAGCCACTACGACGGAGTCAGAAAGTGGGGTTACCCCAACAGCGATCGGCCCGCCGCCGCCGAGCGACTCGCTCGCCTCGGAAACCGTCCGCAATTCATCAGCCAGGAAAGCAGCGTCGAGGCAACACAGACTTACCTCAAGGAAGCGTTCCCAACTGGCAATTTTACATTCGCCCCACTGAAGGGTGTCCCGCACACGGACACCTGGGTTCTGGAAAACCGCCCGGAACGCACAGCCCTTCGCGAGTGGTTCCGTCGGTCACAAGTTGCCCGAGAAGCCGCCGCATCCGCTGAGGTGATCAATGCGGGAGTTGGTGGCAATCGGAGTTCGGCTCTGCTCAGTCGGCTTGAAAGGGACGTGCTGAAGCAGAAGCCGACCGTCGTTGTGATGATGGTTGGGACGAATGACCGTCTCAACTCTGGCGGGTTCGTCGATGCAGAAAGTTACCGAAAGAATGTCGAGACGCTCGTTGATCGCATTCGGAAAGGCGGGTCGAAGGTTCTGTTGGTGACGCCGCCACCGTGTATTCCGGAGCTACTGTTCACTCGGCATGATCCTGTGAAGTTCGTAGACCAGTCGCCGGTTGAGCGGATGGTTGAAGTTCGAAAACTCCTGATCGACATTTCGAAGAAGCATGATGTCGCGCTCGTCGACTTTCATCAGCACTTGATCGAGAACAAGATTGCAGACGACCGAAAGGGCAGCGTGATTCGAAATGTCGCAAACAGTGGCGTGAAGGACGGAGTTCATCTGACTCCGCAGGGCTATGAACTGCTGGCGGAGTTGATCGCAAAGAAATTGAAGTCAGCAGGACTCCCGATGTCGCAAGTCCTGTGTTTTGGGGACAGCCTGACGAAGGGGTCGGCCAAGGCAAACTATCCTGACTACCTCAAAGCGATTCTTGATCGGTAGGCGTTTCCATGTGTGCCACTGGCTCTGCCAGTGCGGAATTGCCAGAAAGGCACTCGCAAAGCCAGTGGCACACTCACCAGGCAAACCGCCACGGAATGCGTTGATAGATTCGCTCACCGATTCTGCCGGTGATCAATCGGCGGAGTCGACCGCGACGTGGCAGTGGCTGGCGAATTCATCGGACATTTCCGGGAAGTCGCTGCGTGCGTGGACGCCGCGGCTTTCTCGTCGCTCCAACGCGGCGGCGGCCATCAGCCTTGCGACGAGGAGCTGGTTCTGAAGTTCCCAACCTTCGATCGATGCGAACTCGCGCTGTGAGACGTACCGTTCCCAGAACTCAAGCTGAGTCATCGCCTGCTGAAGCCCGTCGTCGTGCCGGCTGATACCGACGTTTCGCCACATCAGCGAGTTCAATGAATTCTCGATATCCGAAATGTTGAGTTCTTCGTCGTCCGGTTCCGGTTGCGGCCAGTCAGAATTCAACGGCAGGGCTCGGAATGAGTCTTCAATTTCCAGTGCCCCCTGGGAAGCCAACCGTCCGGCCTGCCGCCCCACAACTAGACCCTCCAGCAGACTGTTCGATCCCAGACGGTTCGCTCCGTGCAGACCGGACGCGGAAACTTCGCCGGCGGCCAGGAGTCCTGGCAGTGTCGAGACGCCGTTTAAGTCAATGCCCACTCCACCGATCATGTAGTGAGCGCCGGGCCTGACCGGGATTCGGTCATGAGCAAGCTCCAGCCCAAATCTGGCACACACCTTCGTGATGTGTGGAAACCGCGTCGCAACCATCTGCTCATTCAGATGCGAAAGGTCCAGGTACACGCACGGGTGCTGAGTGACAGCCATTTGTTTTGTGATGGCCTGACTGACGACGTCGCGCGGAGCCAACTCGGCAGCCGAGTCGTAGTCCGGCATGAATCGATGGCCGCGGCAGTCGAGCAGATGAGCCCCTTCGCCTCGCACCGCTTCTGAAATCAGATGCCGCGCGCTGCCGGCGATGTAGAGGACCGTCGGGTGAAACTGCATGAACTCCATGTCTCGAAGTTCGGCTCCCGCGCGAGCGGCGATGGCATGTCCGTCTGCAGTCGCGATGGGCGGATTCGTGGTTTCACGGAAAAGTCGCCCCGCTCCGCCGGTCGCCAGCACGACTTGCTTGGCCCAGATGATCGTCTTGCCGTGTTTGGCGTTCCAGACGATCGCTCCGACACATCGTCCTTCGTGAGTCAGCAGGTCAATGGTAAAAGTGCTTTCCCAGACGCTGCAGCTTTCTCGCGAGTGGATCGTCTCGATCATTGCCCGCATGATCTCTTTGCCCGTCGCATCGCCGAGAGCGTGGGCGACTCGAGGATGGCTGTGACCGCCTTCGCGAGTCAGAGCAATCTCGCCGTCCTCAATGTCGAATTGAGTTCCCATTGCGACCAGTTCGCGAATCCTGTCCGCTGCCTCTCGGACGATTGTGTTGACGACGTCTTCGTCGCACAGACCTTTACCGGCGGCGATTGTGTCGGCCGCGTGACTGGCAACATCGTCCAACGGGTCCAGCACGCCCGCGATCCCGCCCTGCGCCCACGCGCTGTTGGAAAGTTTGACCTCGTCCTTAGTGACGACGATCGTCTGGAGCGAAGGGTCAACTTCCATTGCCGCGCGAAGTCCGGCGATGCCTCCGCCAATCACGAGCACATCCGCGAAAACATGCGGCACTCGTTTGGGGGAGAATCGGACGAGATATCGTCGTCCAGCTTTCAGAGTGAGTTTTCGCACGGGAGTTTCCGTCTGATCGACGCGGCCTGACGCAGGCATCTTGCGACGCCAACGATTTCAAGCTGGACCATAACGAGAATCCAGCGGCAGCAAAATCGGGGGATGGTCCTCCCACACCGGCATCGTCATTCCCGCGCAGGCGGGAACGCATTTCATGACGAAGTTCTGCCTTATAGCTGGGTGCCCGCCTGCGCGGGCATGACGTGGTCGTGAAACTCTCCATTTAACTACTTGCGGCGAGGCTTTCGTTGGCAAACGCGGCAGAAAAACGTCGACCGTTGCCCCTGTACGATCCGGACGATCGTCCCTCGCTCACACGTCAGACATGCCTGTCCCTCGCGATCGTAGACTCGGTGAGCGTTCTGGTAACCGCCGGATTTATTGAGAGCGTTGCGGTAGGTCCCGTCGCTTAAGGTCGAGCCTTCGTAGCGGATCGCCGTGTTCAGGATCTCCGTCGTCGCGGCTGCCATGCGCCGAATCTGAGCGAGCTTCAGATCGCAGGCTCGGCTTTCGGGCGAGATTTTCGACTGGTGCAGAATTTCGCTGGCGTAGAGATTTCCGATTCCCGACACCTTCTTCTGATCGAGCAGTGCGATCTTGATGACGCTCGTCGTGCGGGAGCAGAATTCCCGCCACTCCGATTCCGTAATCTCCAGAGCGTCGGGCCCGAGTCGGCTCGGACCAAGCACTTCCGAACGCTGTTCCGGATCAAGCAGGCGAATCGTGCCAAGTCCTCGCCGATCCCAGAACCAAAGCCGAGTTGCTCCATCAGGCCCTTTGAGTCGCCATTCGACACGTAGATGAGCTTCGCTCGGCGGCTCATCGAGCAGCATTAAACCAGTCATCCGAGGCTCGATCACAAACGTGTCGCCGCTGCCAAGTTCCATCAACACGCGTTTGGCTCGCCGACGAACCGAGACTATTTTCTCACCACGGACACGCAGATCGATTTCCTCAAGCGACGGCTCAATCAGCATCGGCCGGCACTCGCACGGGCAGGCACTCACCGAGACGATCTTCCGACCTTCCACGGAAGCACGAATGCCGCGGACCATCGTTTCAACTTCTGGAAGCTCAGGCATGTTTCGGTCGTGAAGGCAAGAGGTTGAACCGCGAATGGACACGAAGAAACACGAATGCTTTCTCGACATATCCAACTTATTCGTGTTGATTCGTGTCCATTCGTGGTTTGAAAGACTGGGTACAAAACTTCGTCAGGCAAAGCCTGACCTACAAGCATTTCTTCAAAAAGTCTCGCAGCTTCGGCGACTTCACTTGAGTGAGCTTGTCGAAGCGTAATCGGATTGCTGGTTTCCCGTTCTTTGCCTGAACAGCCTCATGTTCGGTTGCCAGGGTGGCGACGCTGCCGATTCCGACCGACTCGTCTTTGGGAGTGACAACCAGGTCGATGCCGACTCGACGTTTCGTGCAGATGACGGCCCAGTCGTCTTTGCTGCGTGCCTTGCGGTAACGGACGTAGGCCCGTTCGTTCCAGACTACGTCTCCATCAGGAATAACTTTGTCGAAGACTTCAAGCAGAGTTTCCAGGACTTCTTTCTTCCACTTCGGTCGCTTCTCGGCGGGAAACCCTTTCTGCATCACATGCCATTTTCGACCGAGCACTTTCCACGGGGCAACGTCCTTAACATCGGTCGACGTGGCTTCGACGCGTTCGATGTACGACGCACGGGCCGCGGAAAGGAACTCACGGAATTCCGGCGTGTCGATTTCGCTTTTCCAATGCACCGTGACGAGAACTTCCTGGTAGCCGGCCGGTTTGTTCTTCACTCGAACTCTGTCCGACCGTCCGTAGATGGGCAGTTCATTGATGTCGTCCACGTTTCGCAGGTTGAGACTTGCGGCGAGTTCTTTCTGCTCGAAGCAGCCGCGTTGAACTCGGAAGTAAAGTTTCAACAACCATTCGTCGCGCGTCAGCGCGTGCATGAACCAGCCGAGTCGCTTGTCGTCGCCGGTGACTTCGACGGTCGAGGAATCGTTCCAGATGGTCTTAAGGCTGAGGGCAGAAGACTGAAGACTGAGAGAGTCAGATTTCGCTTCGTCCTGGTCAGCCTGCTGTGCTTTTAATAAGTCGGCACCACTCATGAGGGCCGCGGTGGCGGCTTTCTTCTTCTTTCTGATTGCCTTCGTTTTTGCTGCTGGCTTCGGCGGAGTTTCAGACGCCTCGGCAGTGAGCTGCTCGACGATCATCTCCAGCGCGTCGCCTTCCCATTGACACGGTTTTCCCGAGTGAGCGATGCGGTCTCGAGTGTGCCATTTCCGGCCGTCGGCTTCCCAGGGCATCTTTGCGTCTTTGCCAACCTGAGCCATCGTCAGGTCGCCATCACGCTTCTTCCCTTCCGCGGCGGCATCGAAGACTTCGCGAGTTCCGCGTCTTCCTTTCGCGAGAATCTTGACGAGTTGCTCGGCAGTGTGAGACCTCCGCTCTTCGATACCGGCCCTCGATCCTTGGCCCTTGGCCCTCAGTCCTTCCACCAAATCCTCTGGCGTTCCCTCGGCAACGATCCAGCCGCCGCCAATCCCCGCTTCCGGACCGAGATCGACGACCCAATCAGCAGTCTTGATCACGTCGAGATTATGCTCGATCACGATCACCGTGTTGCCGGCTTCGACCAGACTGTTGAGCACTTTCAGAAGTTTGTCGATATCTTCGAAGTGAAGGCCGGTTGTCGGCTCGTCGAGAATGTAGACCGTCTTGCCCGTGTTCGGCCGAGCGAGTTCGGCGGCCAGTTTCACTCGCTGAGCTTCGCCGCCGGACAGCGTCGTTGCCGATTGCCCGAGCGTCAGATAATCGAGCCCGATCGCGCACAGTGTCGACATTGTCTTGCGAATCTTCGGGATATTTTCGAAGAGTTCCCGGCACTGGCCGATCGACAGATTCAGCACGTCGGCGATCGAGTGGCCGCGATACTTCACCGACAACGTTTCACGGTTGTAACGCTCGCCGCGACACTCGTCGCATTCCACCCAGACGTCGGGCAGGAAGTGCATCTCGATCTTCTTCTGACCGTCGCCTTCGCAAGCATCACAGCGTCCACCCGGACGATTAAAGCTGAATCGTCCAGGTCGGTAGCCGCGAACCTTTGAATCCGGCAGCCGGCAGAACAACTCGCGGATGTGGTCGAAGACGCCGGTGTAAGTTCCAGGATTCGATTTCGGCGTACTCCCGAGCGGTGCCTGGTCGACGACGATCGCCTTGTTCACCAGACCGAGCCCTTTCAGTTTGTCATACGGGCCGGGCTGCTCGTTCGCTCGATGAAAATGTTTGACGAGCGCTTTCGCGAGCGTGTCTTCAACTAGCGAACTTTTACCGGAACCGGACACGCCGGTGATGACGGTAAACGTTCCGAGTGGTAGTCGAAGATCGACGTCTCGCAGGTTGTTGAGTCGTGCCCCGAGAAGTTCCAGCCAGCCGCCGCCGGGAGGAGTGAGCGAGGGTGAGGGGGAGATGCGGCGAGGGGGAGATGCTGATTTATTTTTCGCTCTTCCCTCTTTCTCTCCGTCTCTCATTCTCTCCGTCTTCGAAGCCATGCGGCGGACTTCCGGAATCAGAATCTGCTTTTTGTCGCCGAGGTACTCGCCGGTGAGTGATTTCTTGCGGCTGGCCAGTTGTTTCGGTGTTCCCTGCTCGGTGATCGTTCCGCCGAATCGGCCGGCGCCGGGGCCGAAGTCGAACACTCGGTCGGCCGACGCGATGACTTCTCGATCGTGCTCGACGAGGATCATCGTGTTGCCAAGGTCTCGCAATCGGTGAAGAGCCGTAAGCAGTCGTGCGTTATCTCGAGGGTGCAGGCCGATTGTTGGTTCGTCCAGAACGTACAGAACTCCGGTTAAGGCTCGCCCGATCTGACCAGCCAGGCGAATTCGCTGCGTCTCGCCGCCGGACAATGTTGGCAACGTTCGCTGAAGAGTGAGATATTCGAGCCCGACTTCAACGAGAAACGACATTCGACCACGGGCTTCTTCCAGCAGGTCGCCCGCGACTCGTTTGTCGTCGCCGGTCAGACGAATCTTCTCCAGAAACTCCAACGCCTGCCCCAATGGAGTCTCGCAGACCTGTTGAAGCGTCTTTCCCTGAAACCGCATGTTCGCGGCATCGTCGCGGGTCCGGCTTCCATCGCAACTTGAGCACGGAATGTCCCCAACCAGTGCCGCAAGATGTCGCCGGTGCGAGTACGAAACTCTTGATGCTTCTTCGACGGCAGGGAACAGACCTTTGTATTGAAAGCGGAATCTGGCTGAGGGTCGAGGGTCAAGAGTCGTGGGCTTCTTACTCTTTTGCCCTCGTTCGTTATCCCTTGCCGCTTGACCTTCGACTTCAAACCACCGATCGCCCGTTCCGTAAAGAACCGCTCGACGATGGACCG
>JBLFXD010000301.1:0-7726 GCA_047611045.1 Planctomycetaceae bacterium
CGATCAGCCAGGGGGCAGCAGTCGCCAGGGAAGGCGGTCTTCTAATTTCTTTCGCCAGAGTCGCTCGACGCGGATTTGACTGTCGAGTCGCCTTGCGGAACAGGCTTCACTTCACACTTTCGATCACCAACCGGCCACCTTTGCTGGCCCGCTCTGCCCATGGTGTTGAGGAGTCACTCACTCGTGCCCCTCGATCCCGACCGCCTCCTCACGTTGATCCGGCACCACCACCCACGGATTAACCAGGGAATACACCACTGGCAGGCGGGCCAGCTTTTTCATGCGCCGAGCATGAACGCGAGGCTCGTTTGAAAGCTGTCGCGCAGGCGTAACGCTGTTGTCGCGTTTCGTGGCTTCCCATACCGTACGATGCACAGTTTGGCTTGATTTTGGGGTCGAGCTGTTTTGCTTGAGCCATCTCTGCCAGGCTCGCCGAGTTCGGCTTGTGTTTTTTTGTGAGGTATCGTCATGTCGAGAATTGACGCTCGAATTCCACACCTGTCGCAGTTCAGCTTTGGCTTTGGGATCGTTTGCTCCCTGATTCTCATTGGCGGCTGTTCGGGGGAATCTGCTGACGACGATGCGAACGTCAGCGACCCCGCACCGCAAGCTCCTGCGGACGACCCAGCCACAACGACTACGGCGACTGAAGATCCAAACGACGATGAGCATCCAGTAGTGACCGACAACGAGCCAGGCGAAGTCGCGGCTCAGACTGGAACTCTTGCAGGCGTGATCGCGTTTGAAGGCGAGTTGCCTCCGCCTCGCACCATTCAGGCGACCAAAGACCCGGATATCTGCATGAAGGGCGAAGGCGAGGTCCAGGACGTCCGCGTCAAAGATGGAAAGCTGGCCGGTGCTGTCGTCGAGCTGAGCGTTCGAGGGGCGAAGGGAGACATCGAACCTCCGAAAGATGGTTTCGTCATCCGCCAGAAAGATTGCCGGTTCACGAATCAAACCATCGTCGCCTACGACGGTGCGGAGCTGACGATCTTTAACGACGACCCGATCCAGCATAATGTCAACTCGGGACAGTGGAACCAAATTCAGGGGCCAGGGCCCGACCCAATTAAGCAGAAGATCAACTTCAGCGGCGTGCCGTTTCTTCGAATAACCTGCAACATTCACAACTGGATGGAGACGTGGGTTTACGTCGCTCAGTCGAAGTTTCATGCGGTCAGCGGAGAAGACGGTAAGTTCAAGATCGATGGCATCCCGCCGGGCAAATACCGTGGATACGTGATCCACCCGACGCTTGGTAAGCAGCGACTGTCAGTGATGATCGAAGCCGGTCAGACTCAGGAAGAGAGTTTCGTTTTCAAAGCTCCGTAGTTTGCAACTCACGGTGGAGAATCAGGTGGAGTGCGTCTTGACTTACCGAAGCGTCTCGTCAACTTCCCTCAGAGAGAACTCATTCTGATGTCGCGGATTTTCGGGACACTGACAATCCTGCTGGTCGTCGCTTCGAGCGTTGCGAAGGCGCAGAACCAGCCTCGTCTGCTGGCGGTTCTTCCGTCACTTGG
The DNA here is from genome assembly GCA_047611045.1 of Planctomycetaceae bacterium. Classification (GTDB taxonomy): domain Bacteria; phylum Planctomycetota; class Planctomycetia; order Planctomycetales; family Planctomycetaceae; genus JABMPE01. Next base: position 1,524 of record JBLFXD010000301.1, read on the forward strand.
AAAGACGCTTGATCCGGCGCAGGTCGATCTGGGCAGGCAGTTGTTTTTCGATCCGCGACTGTCAGGTGATGCAACAATCAGTTGCGCGACATGCCATTCTCCTGAGCACGGCTGGGCCGATGGAATTGCATTGTCGAAGGGCTACCCAGGTACCCGCTACTTTCGCAACACACCGACGGTTGTAAACGCGGCACTTGGACGGCTGATGTACTGGGACGGCCGACTGCCGTCTTCTGACTTGCCGACGCTCGTCCGTGATCACATCTCAGAGGCGCACTTTCTGCAGGCTGACGGTCGGCTGGTCATCGAGCGAATGCGTCAGGTTCCGGAATACGAGCGTCAGTTCAAATCAGCATTCGGCGGCGAACCAAGTTACGGTCGAATTCTCAATGCAGTGGCGGCGTTCGTCAGCAGCCTGACCTCGCAGGAAGTTCCCTTCGACAAGTTCCTGGCAGGCGACGAAGCAGCGATTTCGGAAGAGGCCAGACGAGGGCTGGAAATCTTCAAAGGCAAAGCCGGCTGCATCCAGTGTCATGATGGAGCGATGTTAAGCGACGGCAAGTTCCATTCGCTCGGTCTGAATGCTAACCCTGAGATTTTTCAGGATCCGCTGCGACACATCACGTTCCGGCGTTTCTTTCGAACGCTGGGCGTTGCGGATTACGCAGCGATGCGGCACGACGCTGGTTTGTACTGCGTGACGAAGGTCAAGCACGACCGCGAGCTGATTCGGACTCCCACGTTGCGAGAAGTTTCGAAGACGGCTCCGTACATGCACGATGGCCAGCTACCGACGCTTGAAGCCGTTGTGAGCTTCTATAATTCCGGCGGTGGACCACGAGCCTCGAAAGATGCTCGTCTGAAACCGCTTGGACTGACCGACGTCGAACAGGCTGACCTTGTCACATTTCTGAAGACGCTTTCCGGAAAACCGATTGAAGTCGCGAAGCCAAAGTTGCCGGCCTACCAACTACGCAAGCTGGGAGATAATTGAATCATGGTCTCCGCTTTGCTTCGAAGCTTGTCACGTTCTCAGCTTCTTTCGTCACCTCGTCGTAATCTATTGGTGTGGTGCTTTGCAGGGTGTCTGCTGGCGACTTCCGGCTGTGGAAAGAAAAATTCCGCAACTACAAAGACGGCTGAAAAAGCAGCAGCGGCCTCAGACGTGGCGAAGTCGTCGACGAAAGCCGCGAATGACGTCGCGGCCAAGTCTGTGACAGCTCCCAGCCAACCGAAACCGAACACGACTGCTTCGAACGGTACCGCTTCGAATGTGGCATTGCCAAATTCGACTCTTGATTCGGTGCCGCCGCTTGGGCCGCTTCCGGAAGTGCCGGTGCCGGCCGACAACCCGATCACTCAGGCAAAGGTTGATCTCGGCCGACTGCTCTTTTTCGACAATCGTCTTTCGGGTGATGCCGGTACAAGTTGTGCGTCGTGCCACGATCCGCGTCTTGGCTGGGGCGATGGCCAGGCACTTTCAAGAGGCTATGCGGGCACACAGCACTGGCGAAATTCGCAGACGACGGTCAACTCTGCTTTCTTCACAAAGTTGTTCTGGGCGGGTGAAGTCCCGAGTCTGGAAGCTCAGGCAAAGAGTGCCATCACTGGTAACCTGGCCGGCAACGGCGACACGGTGATGATTGAAGAGCGACTCGCATTGATTCCGGAGTACGTTGATCGTTTTCAGGAAGCATTCGGAGCCAGTCAGCCATCCTTTGACCTCGTTCTGAAAGCCATCGCCTCGTTCGAACGTGCCGAGATGATTTCCCGAGACAGCCCGTTTGACGAGTACCTGGCTGGTGACAAAGACGCACTTTCCGACGATGCGAAAAAGGGGCTGGCCTTGTTTCAGGGCAAGGCTCGCTGCATCGCCTGCCACAACGGCCCGCTGATGAGCGACGAGGATTACCACTTCCTCGATCTTCCTCAGAACAAACTGTTTGAGAAAGACCCACTGCGTCAGGTCGCTCTGAGATATCAGCATTACATTCGAGGTGTGCCGGAAGAAGTTTACCGCAATGCGGATTCGGACCTCGGGCTTTACTACACGACGAAGAAGGATTCAGACCGCGGCCGATTCCGAACACCGTCTTTGCGATATCTGGAATACACCGCTCCCTACATGCACAACGGAGTCTTCGGCACGATTGAAGACGTCATCGATTTCTACGATCAAGGCGGCGGAGACGATCCCAACCAAAGTTCGCTCATCCAGTCACTCAATCTGACCGAAGACGAGAAGTTTGAACTCGCGGAGTTCCTTCACTCTCTGAGTGGCTCTGAAATTCGCATTCAAACACCGAAGCTACCGGAGTATCAGGCGGTGGCAGTCGACTAGGTGAGGCTTGATTATGACTCAACTTGGATTCATGGCTTTCGCATTCGTTGCCGATGCTGGTGAGGCCGACTCAGACTGTTTTGGTTTCTTCCTTATGATAGGGCTTTTGCTCCTACCTCTCGTGCCCTTGTTCTTGATTTTGAAACGTGCAATGCGGCAGAACCGAACGGTCTTAGACATTGCTGAGACGCAGGTTGAACTACAACGCGAGCAGACGGAATTGCAAAGAAAACAAACACTCTTCTTGAGCAACTTCTTGATAAAGACAACGACGGCTAGTGATGGCACGGTTTTTTTCGCGAATTTTGCAACCGAATTCGAAGTCTGAATTAATGTTTGAAAGAAATCCGGATGACGACTTCTTCTCGCGATGGTCGACAGACTTGCACTTCAACCTGTGTTTCACGGCGGCTTTTTATGGCCGCGAGTGGGGCTGCGACGGCAACGCTTCTGCTGGGGGAAGTGTTTCCCGGCCGAGTCGTCGGGCAGGATGAAGCTGCGAAGGTCGCGGTCACTAAACTTCCGCGGAAACAGATTGGCCTGCTTTCGAAGCTGATTGCTGATGAGCCGGTTGCGTTCAATTATCCGGGCGACGGCGAACTGACGAATTGTCTGCTCGTGAAGACGGGTGAAGTCTCCGGCGGCGGGGTCGGTGCGGGGCAGGACATCGTCGCTTTCAGTGCTCGATGCACTCACATGGGTGGGGACCTGGACGGGCTTTACAACGCCGAGCATAAAGTCGCGGGGCCGTGCGCCGAGCATCTCACCACTTTCGATTTGACCAGGCATGGGCTGGTGGTTGCCGGGCACGCGACGCAGTCTCTGCCGCAAGTCATTCTGGAAGTCGATGGCGATGATATTTTCGCCACGGGAATCGTCGGACTGCTCTACGGATACGCGGCCAACAGTTAGAACTTTAGAAGTGTAGGGCGCGTCTTGACGCACCAGATCGAACGACAGTCAGTCAAGAAGTGCTTCAAGACGCACCCTACGAATTTTCGAACAGCTCCTTCGAGAACGTCAACCAGAACGATCACGATGAATCAGTATCAGCCGAAAAGTTCTGTCCCGCTTCCACCCAAAGACGCAAAGGTCGTCACGACAGCGTGCGACTACTGCATCGTTGGGTGTGGCTACAAAGCGTTTGTCTGGCCGGAAGGAACTTCTGGCGGGCAGGCTGCGGATCAGAATGCGCTGGGTGTTGATTTTCCTGTCGCGGAGATGTCCGGTTCGTGGGTCAGCCCGAACGAAATCGGCTCGTGCATGGTTGATGGAAAACGGCATCACCTGGTTGTGTTGCCGGATCCGGACGCAACAGTCGTCAATGTCGGCGGCAATCACTCAATCCGTGGAGGCTGTCTCGCGAAGAAGGCGTACGATCCAGAAGGCCGAACTGCTGACCGGCTTCACGATCCCATGATGCGAGTGAACGGCGAACTCGTACCGGTTTCGTGGGAGACGGCGATCGAAGTGATGGCTCAGCTCAGCGAGTACATCATTGAGAAACACGGCACGTCCTCCTGGGGAATGAAGACGTTCTCGTATCAGTACTTCGAGAATACTTACGCGATTTCCAAACTCGCGTTTGAGTCGATTCAGACTCCGGCCTACGCCCCGCACGACAAGCCGGGCCCCGGCGCCGACACCGCTGGGATTGACGATGCGGGAATCGTTCCGTTCAGCGCGTCGTACAAAGACTGGTCGGAAGCAGATGTCATTCTGTTTTCAGGCACGGACCCGTACGAGACAAAAACCGTCGCGTGGACCGAGTGGATGATGCGGCCCGGCATCCGTCACATCTACGTGCTGCCTCGCCGAACGACGGGCGTTGCGTGGGCGGAAGATAACGGCGGGTTGTTTCTGCAAATCATCCCTGGAACGGACACCATTCTGCATCTTGCACTGGTTCGACTGATCCTTGAGAACGGATGGGAAGACAGCGAATTCATTGCCAGCAGCGTCGCTAACCGATGGGAGATCGATTCGGGCTTTGGCCGAGGCACCCGCAACACTCCCTGGCAGTGGCGTACGACGTGGGGCAAGTTTGGCGCATCGTTCGACGAGTACAAAGAATGGCTGCTGAACAATCCTGACGCAGAACTCGCCAACGCTGAAAAAGTAACCGGCATTCCGGCCGACAAGATTCAGCAGGCTGCGGAGATGATTGCAAAGCCGATCGACGGCAAGCATCCGAAGACGTCTTTCGCGCTCGAGAAAGGCAACTACTGGAGCAACAACTACCTCAACACAGCTTCGTACTCGACGCTGGCGTTGATCTGCGGTGCTGGCAATCGTACAGGTCGAGTCGTTTCGCGAATGGGTGGGCACCAGCGAGGCTGGATGGGCGCGGCAAGTTACCCGCGAGTGTTCTCGCCGGAAAAAGCTCCCGGCCGTCGCAAGAAAGAAATCGACCTGGACCGTTGGGTCGAGTCCGGCAATCTTCGGTTCGCGTGGGTGATCGGCACGACGTGGACTCAGGCGATGGCGGCCAGCCAGGAACTGATGACGACTTTCCGTGAAGCAACTCGCGGCAACGAGCATCAGATCACGCGAGCCGATATTGATCACGCCGTCGACGTTCTGAAGAAGCGAGTCGAGTCTGGCGGCATGATGGTCGTGCATCAGGATATCTATCCGCGAGCTCCGATGGGGACTGAGTTTGCCGACATCGTCCTGCCGGCCGCAACGTGGGGAGAAGTTGACTTCACGCGGTGCAACGGCGAGCGACGGTTGCGGTTGTACTCAAAATTCTGCGACTCCCCCGGGCAGGCCAAACCCGACTGGTGGATCATCTCGCAATTTGCCAAACGGATGGGCTTTAAAGATTACGACTGGAAAGATTCCAACGACGTCTTCGAGCAGGCGGCCCGCTACGGTCGAAAAGGGATCCTGAACTACCACCCGCTCGTTGACTACGCAAAGAAAATGGGAGTGACCGGGCACGAACTCTTGCGGCGGCTCGGCACGACTGGAATTCAGACACCGGTTCGTTGGAGAAGCGAACTAACCGAGCCGCAGGAATATCGAGAGTACGCCGGTCACTACGACGATCCAGCGACGGCCGGAGCGATCGTCGGGACTCAACGACTGCACGATCCTGAGATGGACTTCGGTAAACCAGAGGGGCCGACCGTTCACATGAAGTGGATGTCGGCGTTCAGTTCACATACTGGTAAAGGGTTGCTGCACAAGACTCCGTGGGACGAGTTCTCCGACTACTTCGAAAGGATCCAGCCGAAAGGCGACGAGCTTTGGGTCACGATGGGGCGAATCAACGAAATCTGGCAAACCAATTTCGACGGAGAACGTACTCCGTACATCGTCGATCGTTGGCCTTCGCAGTTTGTGGAAATTCACCCGGATGACGCGGCATCACGTGGCATTGAAAGCGGCGACCAGGTCATCATTGAGAACGACGATGTGCTGATTCAAACCGGAGGCTTCGTCGGCGTCGACGGCGACGATCAGAGTTACACTGGACTCGAACGCGCTGGGCTGATTCGAATCGGCAAGGGTTCGTACGAAGCTGTCGCGATGGTCACTTCGGCAATCCGTCCAGGAGTTCTGTGGAGCAACGCGCTCAGTACCGAAGCTCCGCCAAACTCCGTCGTGCATCGAGTCCCCGACCCAATCACGAATCGGTATCGCTTCAAACTTGGCAAAGGCCGCATCCGAAAGATTGGCGAATCGAAGTACAAATCCGACCTGACCCAATTGACCTTCCGCCCCCGCGATATCATTTGAGCGGCTCACGGTTGGACGAGCTCGTGCGAACAGCGGTATCATGAGAATGTCCGCCGTTCAGGAGTTATCCATGTCTGCCGTCCCGGAAAACCGCTTCGCACTGGAAGAGTATTTGTCG
>JBLFXD010000302.1:0-7722 GCA_047611045.1 Planctomycetaceae bacterium
TACTCGCTGGCCGGAGTCTTCAACAACTCAGCCGTCAATCAGTTTCCATTGGCCGACGATGTCGTCGTCAGGGCTTACCGCGACGCTCAGAAGGTGATCAACGACCAACAGAAAATGATCAATGATCTGAAGAATCTGGCAAAGAAAGAGAAGCGAAAACTCACGGGCGAAGAACAGAAACAGATCGACGGGTGGAACAAGACACTGGCTGAGCTGAAGATGGCCGCCCCGCCGATGTACGAGACGGCTCATACCTTGCGTGATTCGGGCAGCGGCGACATGAAGATTGCCCTTCGCGGAGATCTTCGCAAGCCGGGTGACGTCGCGCCGCGTCGCTTCCTGCGGCTGCTTTCGTCTGACGATCCTGCACGATTCACAAAAGGCAGCGGCCGGCTGGAACTGGCAGATGCCGTTGCCAGCGAGGACAACCCGCTCACAGCGCGAGTCATCGTCAACCGAATCTGGCAGCACCATTTCGGCAAAGCTCTGGTGCGATCGCCGAGCAACTTTGGAACGCTCGGCCAGAAACCAACTCATCCCGAACTGCTCGACTGGCTGGCGTCAGAATTCGTTGAATCCGGCTGGTCGATCAAGTCACTGCATCGGCTCATTCTGACCTCCGCCAGCTGGCAGCAAAGTAGCCAGATTCGCGATGACGGTTTCAATCGGGACGGCGACAATCGGCTGATCTGGCGGATGAACCCGCGGCGGATGGATGCCGAATCGTGGCGGGACTCGCAACTCTTTGTGACGGGCGAGCTGGACGAAACATCTGGCGGGCGGCCAATCGACAACATCACAGCCAGCTCCCGCCGAACGATTTACGCCAAAGTCAGCCGCAACGGAGACCGCTTTGCCTCCGACAGCTTTCTTCGGCTGTTCGACTTCCCCCAAATGCGAGCCACCGTCGCCGAGCGGCCATCCACCATCGTGCCGCAGCAGTACCTCTTCATGATGAACAGCGACTTCATGGTGGCTCGGGCGAGGGCTCTGGTGTTAAGCATTTCTGCGGGCGATCCGGACTCAGAGGGCGAGAAGATTTCGAAAGCTTATCAGTTGCTTTACGGTCGAAACGCCACCGCTGCCGAGACGGCGATCGGGCTGCAGTATCTGACGCAGTCGCCAAAAGTCGCACATAGTTCGCGTCCGACACCAGAGCCGGCCAAGGCAGGCACTGACCTACTGATCGCGGACTTCGAGGGAACGAATTACGGCAAGTGGAAAACGGACGGTGCCGCTTTTGGCAAAAAGCCCGCACAAGGCACGATTGGAGGCCAGATGGTCGTCAGTGGTTTCCTCGGAAACGGTCTTGTCAATTCGTTTCTTCCGAACGACGCTCCCACAGGCCGACTGACCTCACCCGCGTTTACCATCGATCGAAAGTTCATCCGATTTCTGATCGGGGGTGGTGGTTACGCCGGGAAGACGTGCATGAACCTGCTCGTCGACGGGAAGCCTGTTCGAACGGCCGTCGGTCCAAACGTCGTTGGTGGCGGTTCGGAAGCCCTTGCCTGGAAACATTGGGATGTTTCAGATCTGGTCGAAAAAAGAGCAACCCTCGAAGTTGTCGACAATCACTCCGGAGGGTGGGGACACATCAACGTCGATCATATCTTCCAAAGCAATTTGTCAGACGGGAACATCCCAGGCAGCCCGGAACGCGATACTTCTCCCAATGCGGAGATCCCGCGATGGGTGCAGTATGCTCAAGTTCTGCTCAGCTCTAATGAATTCATGTTTGTACGGTAGTTTTGAATAGACGTTGCTCAACGAGGTCATTCGATGTTTCATCGCAATCCACTTCCGGCATTGACTCGACGCGAATCCATCCGACGAATCGGTGCGGGCTTCGGCTCGCTTGGTCTGGCCGGAGTGATGGCCGACGCCCGAATGTTCCCGAAAGCGGCCGCAGCCAGCGCTGAAGCGGCGTCGCCACTTGCACCAAGGCAGCCGCATTTTACTCCGAAAGCGAAGCACGTAATCCAGCTGTTCATGCCCGGAGGACCATCGCAGGTCGACACGTTCGACTATAAGCCGCTGCTCGAAAAACATGCCGGCGAACGACCGCATCTTGTCGATCGAAAGTCGCTGCGCAATACGAAAATGGGGTTGATGCCTTCGCCGTTCGGCTTCAAGCGGTACGGCGAGTGTGGCAAGATGGTCAGCGACATCTTTCCGAAAGTCGGAGAATGCGTCGACGACATCAGCTTCATTCACTCAATGCACACCGACATTCCCGAGCACGCGGGCGCGATCCTGATGACGACGCTCGGGCACCTGCAGCCAAACCGTCCGAGCATGGGATCGTGGCTGGTCTACGGTCTGGGAACTGAGTGCCAGGACCTTCCCGGTTTCGTCGCAATGAGCCCTCGCGCGCAGCCTCGCGGCAAAGGAGCCAACTGGGGCAACGCCTTCCTGCCGGGAGCCTACTCCGGAACCTACGTCAACATTCAACAGATGAAACCCGACGCCGTCGTCAAGGACTTGAAGAATCAGTGGCTGGGTAAAGGCGTGCAGCGGGAACAGGCTGACCTGCTGACTCGACTCAACCAGCTCGACCTGGAACGACAGCAAAGCGACCAGCAACTTGAAGCCAGTATTCAGGCAATGGAGATGGCTTTCCGGATGCAGTTCGCCGTTCCCGAAGCTTTCGACACGGCGTCCGAAACAAAGTCGACGCTCGACATGTACGGCGACTCGGAATACGCCAAGGGCTGCCTGCTGGCTCGACGACTGATCGAACGCGGAGTTCGGACCGTGCAGCTTTCGCACTCGATCGATGGCTACGATATTGCCTGGGACACCGGCCACGGTGACATTGCTGGTGGACACAAACGATTAGCCGACGCATGTGATCAAGGCATCGCCGCGCTGATCAAAGACCTGAAGCAACGAGGCCTCTTCGAGGAAACACTGCTCGTCTGGGGCGGGGAGTTCGGCCGTGCTCCAACTTCCGAAGGACAGAAAGGCCGAGACCACGATCACTACGGATACACGGTGTGGTTGGCCGGTGGCGGAGTGAAAGGCGGATTCAGCTACGGCTCAACCGACCAGTTCGGCCTCACCGCTGTCGAGAACCGAGTTCACGTCCACGACCTGCACGCCACGATCCTGCACCTCATGGGGCTTGACCATGAAAAGCTCACCTACCGCTACTCCGGTCGAGACTTCCGGCTGACCGACGTCCACGGCCACGTCGTTCACGACGTCATCGCCTGACGCAACACTGCATCGCTAAAGCGTCTTCAAATACTCAACCAGAGTTCGCTTCTGTGATTCTGAAAGTGAATCGGGAAACGTGTGTCCGGCCGCTGATTTGCCAGGTTTCGTTGTGTCGAAATGCGACCGTCGTTCGTAGGCACTCTTTGCATCTTCAGGCAGCGTTTCAAACTCGGAGACTTCCAGTCCGACTCGATTCTGGTCGTAGCCGTTCTCCGTCCGCTTCCAGACGGCAGGGCGTTCTGGTGAATTCAGCACGTGCCACAGCGTCGGCACAGACCCGTTGTGAAAGTACGGAGCTGACGCCCAGATCCCGTCGAGCGGCTGAGCGACGTAGCCATTCGGGGCAACGTCGACTTCGTCCTTGCCGTAACGGCTCATCCAACCGTCGCGCATCCATTCGCGGTGCTGTCGATTGAGAGCCGTCAATCTGATTGGGTCGGTACCAACTTCTTCGAGTGAGACGAGGACCTGCTCGTACTTTCCGTCAGCTCCGTACGTCCCGTGGCACCGCGAGCAATTTAAGTTGAAGACCGCCCTGCCCTTTTCGGCCAGCTCAGCATCGATCGAGAATGGATACTTCGGCGGCTGCAGCGATTCGATCCATGTCTGAATATCTTTGAAATCGTCTTCCCACGAGCTCAGAGTTTTCCGATCGTTCTTCGGGAGCAACATAAACTGCATCAGCACTCGATGGTTCTTCGGAGCAAATCCGTCTGCGTAGAGGCTGCGCTTCTTACGCACATTCCAAAGCGGCGGAGCGTCCATGTCGTGGTGCATCTGCGGCGGTTCGGGCCGAGTCCGATCGATGTTCATGTCTTTGTCGCGAAGATTCCCGAGAACGACTCCGAAGATGACCGAGTTTGTCGTTCCGTGAGTCGTCCCCAGCGGCAACTTCAGTGACGCTAGATCAAGATGCCCGAGCTTCTTAAACAACGTCAGCTTAGTCAGCCGGACATCTTCGGTCAGCGTTTGCAGAGCAAAGTGCGAATTCGGCAAACCGGGGATCACCTTCCCGGCAACTTTGCCGGCGTGACAGGCGAGGCAGTTCATGACGCGATTGCCATCGCCCGTGTCGACGTAGCCGAGCGGAGCTCCTTCACCAGGATCATCCGGCGGCTCCATCAGACCGTAATACGAAAACGTCATTCGACGACGTTCGGCAGGCGAAGCGTCTTTGGCGTGGCTGCGCAGCGGATCGAGCCAGCGCCGCCACAGATTCTCGAATACCGTCTGGTCAAAGTCAGGAGGCAGATACGGCTTCGTCCGCAGATGCTGCCAGCCTCGATCCGAGTCGCCGGCGACTACTTTCACGCCGATCGACTTTGGAGCGTCTTCAGCCGAGACGTCGCATGTGCCGGACAGAACCACCACGAGAATCAGGCACCGACAAACGAACTGGGTGGCCCAGCCAGAATGGCTGGGTCGCGCAGCGACAAGATGATTCATCGTCCGCGTCCGATCAGAAACAAATCGTCTGGTTTATCGTGAGCTGATGACGCAGCATCCTGAGCCTGCGGCACGCCGCTTCTCAAGCGAGTGTGAGATGGTGAGTCCTGAAAAGTCGGTCACACGATTGAGTTCAGGCACAAAAGCCCCCTCACCCGCGGCTGAGACCGCGACCTCTCCCCCGACGGGGAGAGGTGACATCCGCAAAACTGGCGTCGTCCAATTAGTACCGAGCGAGGTCGCCAGCATCAGGGGCAATGTTCAATGCGGAGACGAATTCCTGAGCACCGGTGACCATCATTTTCAGCTCGCTGCCCAACGCGATGAATTGCCAGCCCTCTGCAGTTCGCATTTCAACGTCGGTGATTGTCTGAACGTGGAGACCGACCGGAGTCCCGGTCTTCTTGCCGGAAGCGAGGACTCGCTGCAGCATCGCCTCGAATTCTTCAGGCGTCGGGTCTGTACCGTCCGGGGCTTTCATCTGCCATTTAAGATCGTTCGGTCCGACGAAGATCGCGTCCACACCTGGCAGGCTGTAAATCTCGTCCGCATTGTCGACACCTTCTGGTGACTCGGTCTGAAGCACGACCAGAATTTCATCATTGGCGTGCTCGTAGTATTCCCCGGCAGAAGCGTCGAAGTTCATCGCTCCCAAGCCACCACCGATCGAACGGTTTCCGGTCGGCGGATACTTGGCGGCGGCAATCGCGATCTTCGCCTCTTCCACTGTGTTGACCATCGGGACGACGATCCCGTGGGCACCTGAGTCGAGGACCCGCTTGATGAGGTCATGATCGCCGCGGGGAACGCGAGCCAGCGGAACGCAACCAGCGTCGGCAATCGCTCCGAACAGCAACGCGGCGTTGTCCCAGCCGATCGGGGAGTGTTCCAGATCGACGGTCAGCCACGGAAAACCAGTACGAGCCATGAGCCTCGCCGCGTACACACTTCCCAAAGACAGCCAGGTTCCGACCTGCGGTTCTCCCGCCTGCAACGCCACTTTAACCGGATTCTTCTTCATTCTGACTCGTCCTTAATCCTGGATGTCTGTCTTTGAAAGGAGCGTACTCGCTCCTGAAATTTGTCGATCAGCTACCGATGCGTTGCATTCACACCGGATCGAACCGGGAAACCGCGACGCATTCAACGGCGGTTCCGCACCACGAGTTTTCAATTGTTGCGGCAGTACCGACCGCGTCAACCATCGACGTTCGATTGTTGCTAACACTACTTCCCGCCCCTTTCGCAGAGGGTTCAACGGGAAGGCATCGTTCATCGACTTCTGCCGGGTTGTCGGCAGTCCGTTATGCCCGCACAGGTGGTCGACTCGATTGCGGGAACTGGTGCGGGATTTCGCATTTCCAACAGGCTCCAACACCGCAGATCAATCAAGTCCGGATCGGATCACCACACTAATCCAACGACGCTGTGATCGTTTTTGATTGTAGGATGTGACCAGAGGAGCGAATTCCGAAAATGGTGTGCCTGCGCGGGCAACCGTTCGAGTTCATAGTCGTATAGTTTGCTCGTAGATCTCCGCGCCGGCACACCGCGATTGACCATTCAGCCCGCTGGTCACACTCTACGAAAACTCGCAACCGCTACGGCACACTCAGACGATGACTCGGATTTCGATCAGCGAGTCACATTGCGGGCAAGACATGCCGACGTTCAGTTCGTCGCGGCGTACTCGAAGCTGGGTCTCGCACGAGGGGCAGTTCGCGAACACCTTTTCGGCGGCGCGAATCGCTTCGGCAGTCACTGAGAACTCATCGCTGCAGTTCGTACACGTCGCCCGTTTTCCCAGCAAGTGCTTATCGACGAGCGTTTCATGGAGACACTTAGGACAGGTTAGTCCGTAGCCATCAAGTGGTACGCGAATCAGCTCGGCACCGGAAACTGTCTCCCATGGGCCGACCTCAGTCTCATTGACGTGGATTAATCGGCTGAGCTGAGTTACCTGCATGACTTCCACAACGTCTTCCGACGCGTTCGCAATGTGAACTTCGCAACCCTGGTTGTGCAATTGCACCAGCACTCCCAGAACGCTACTCGGAAGGTATGTCGTATCTCGAAGATCGATGACCAGCTTCAGGCACGTATTGTCGCCGACGAATCTCGAAAGCTGCGCGTGCAGATCGGTCGTCCGATGTGAAAAGTCGTCGATCTGCTGCATGAAGCGAACGGTGCTGACCGTTCCCGCTTCCCGAATCTCAATAAGGTCAAACGCCTGCATATCATTTCTCCCGGTAACCAATCGGTAGTCTGTGACAGGGCATCAGTTCGAACAGTCTCTCAGACAAAAATCGTACATCAGACACGCAATTTCCACGACATACTTCACCCCATGTCTATTTCGATTTTCGATCCGGACGGTAGCCCTTTCCTGGACCGCCGCGTCCCTGTTTCTTTCCTCGGTTCTTCTTCTTACCGTCCAGTCCTGCGTCGGAGTTGTGAACGTACTCGCCACGGAACCGTTTGTTGGCGTCTTTGCGTCGAGCTTCCAGAGCTTCCTTCGGCGGCCGCGAGGGGATCAGACTGTCGCAACCCGGACCGATCAAATCCTGACGTCCGGCCTGTTCGAGAGACTTCCGAACCTCGAAGTAGTTTTCCGGTTTGAAAAACTGCATCAACGCACGCTGCAGCTTCCGGTCTCGGAGATGTTTCGCGATGTGTACTGGCTGTTTTGTGAACGGGTCAACCCCCGTGTAATACATCGCGGTGGCGACGTCGAACGGGGCGGGAATGAAGTCCTGCACCTGATCAGGCTTGTAGCCATTGCGTTTCAGAAAAACGGCGAGGTCGATCATGGCGTGCAGATCGCTGCCGGGGTGACTCGCGATGAAATACGGAATGATGAACTGTTTCTTGCCTGCTTTCTCAGACTCTTCCATGAAGACTTCCGAGAACTTTTCAAAGTCGTCCGTCGCCGGCTTTCGCATCAGACCGAGGACGCCAGCATCCGTGTGCTCAGGGGCGACTTTCAGATGCCCACCGACATGATGCTGGACGAGGTCCCGCATGTACTCGGGTGACCGCCGCGCAAGGTCCATG
>JBLFXD010000303.1:0-7703 GCA_047611045.1 Planctomycetaceae bacterium
CTCATCGCACGCCGATCGTCCGACATGCTGGCGATTGACGACGCTGACATCGCAAAGGCCGTCCGCTTCATCCGCGACCACGCCTGCGACGGAATTCGCGTCGACGAAGTCGTTCGGCACGTCGCCATGTCACGCAGCGTTTTCGAGCGGCGTTTCAAAAAGATTCTCGGTAGAACCCCGAAAGCTGAACTCTTGAGAATCCAGATCGCACGCTCACGTCAGCTACTGACCGAAACGGATCTCGGCCTCGCCGCGATCGCCGATCAGGCTGGTTTCTCCAACGAGAAATACTTCAGCGACGCATTCTTCCGACAAACGAAACAACGTCCGACCGACTTCCGCCGCGAGTCCCGCCCCGCCGCACGGTGATCCTCAGATTCGGCCATTACACGCCTGGACCGGCCACTTGCTTGAACTGCCGATCGTGTTTCACCATTCTGCGACTGTCGGTCGAACAATTCGCCGAAATTGACTCCTAAGACATCCACGCAGCAGGAAGCACGCCATGATGCGTTTGACATTGCTCTTCGTTGTGACCGCGACGGTCCTCAGTGCGAACTTCGTGTCCGCAGAGAACTGGTCGCGTTTTCGGGGCGACAACGGCGTCGGGATCAGTCAGCAAAAAGGCATCCCGACCAGTTGGAGCGCCGGCAACTATAAATGGAACATCGAGCTGCCCGGCGTCGGTCACGCGGCTCCGATCGTGTGGGACGACAACCTGTTTGTGACGGCCGCGACCGATCGTGGTTTCATCAGACGCTTGCTGTGCCTTGATCCGGCGACGGGGAAGGAAAAGTGGACTCGCGAGATCGCGATGAGCGACAGCCACAAACACAGCAAAAGCAGTTGGGCATCCAGCACTCCGGTGACCGATGGCAAACTGGTTTACGTCGCCTTCGCCGACATCGAGCGGTACCTCGTCAGCGCCTACGACTTCGACGGAAACCTCGCCTGGCGACGCAGCCTTGGCGAGTACGAAAGTCAGCATAACCTCGGCGTTTCGCTGTTCCTCTTCGACGGCATGCTCATTTGCCCGAACGATCAGAAGGGGCCCAGCCGAGTTGTCGCCCTTGACGCCGCGACCGGAAAAACGAAGTGGAGCACCGTTCGCGATCATCGCAAGACTTCTTACGCGACGCCAATCGTCGTTCCGGACAAAGACGGAAAACCGCAGCTGATTTGCGTCAGCGGAAACATGGGCATCACCAGCCTGAACCCGTACACCGGCGTCATGAACTGGCAGGGGCAATCGTTTCCGCTACGAACTGTCGCGTCCCCGGTTTACGGAAACGGTCTGTTGATCGCGTCATGTGGTCAGGGTGGGCGCTGGGGAGTTCAGCAGATGGCCGTCAGCCTGAACGGCGACCTCGACGAAGACGGCCGAGCGAAGATCGTCTGGGAACGGAAGAAAGTCATCCCGTACGTGCCCACTCCGGTCGTCTACGACGGGCATCTTTACGAATGGAGCGACGAAGGAATTTGTGCCTGCGTCAACCTGGACAATGGCAAAGACATCTGGGTCAAACGACTCGGAGGCAACTACAGCGGCTCGCCGATCTGCATCGATGGAAAGCTGTACTGCATCGCCGAAGACGGCGATGTCGTCGTGATCGCCGCGTCGCCCGAGTTCAAAGAACTGGGACGAACTCCGCTGGGCGATCCAAGTCACTCGACGCCGGCGATTGCCAACGGTCGACTGTTCCTGAGGTCATTTCATCGCCTGGCCTGTCTGGAAGCTCAGAGCAAGTAGAGTTCCCATGTCCGCTCCCTTCGGCCTGCTTCTGATCACCGGAAACCAGACTCACCAGGAAAACTACGCGCGAGCATTCGCTTCAGACGATCGCTGTCGACTGATTGGCCTGACGGACGAAGCGAATCTCCCGGCACGTCGTCGGGAGCTAAACCAGGAGCTTGCTGACGAACTTGGCATCCCGTTTCTCGATGACTTCTCGCAAGCGGTGAATCGAGACGACGTCGATTTCGTTTCGATCTGCGCCGAACCGGAACGTCGTTTGCTGCTCTCGTTGGCGTGTGTCGACGCTGGCAAACACGTCTATTTCGACAAGGACCCCGCACCGACTGTCGACGATGCATGGCAGATTGCTCGGGCCGTTGAAGCGAAGGGTTTGCTCGCGCAAGCCTTCAGCCTTGTCCGGATCCCAGCGTGTCAGCAGGCGAAGCAGATTGTCGAGTCCGGCGAGCTCGGCGAACTGATCGGCCTGCACTGCGACGTGACCTTCGCGAAAGGGATTCCAGGCACAGCCGACTTAACTCGGCCTCGTGAAGAAAACGCGACGGCGTCGCGGTTCACGTTCGTCGATTCAAAACGCGAGTTCCTTTGCGTGGGGTATTACCCACTGATTCTCTTTCAGTGGTTGACCGGGCAACGATTTACAAACGTCGACGCGACGACGGCGAATTACTTTTTCCAAGCTCACCAGAAGAACGATGTTGAAGATTTCGCCAGCGTCATGCTCGGAATGGATGGCGGCATCGAAGCGACGATCACAGCCGGTCGTTGCGGCTGGATGAGCCATCGAGACTACGGCGTGCACGACATCCGGCTGGTCGGGACTCGCGGCAGCATCACGATCGATGCTCAACGGCCTCGCCTGGAAGTATGCTGTGACTCGACTCCGTGGACTCAACCGGCGGTTGGTCACCAAGAAGATCCGATGGGCTTCTGGTCGAGCACTCAAGCCGCGGGCGGCATCACCGCAAAACACGACTGGCAGGCAATCAAGGCGTCGACAAAGTCTGACGCGGCGGCGTTCCTCGATTGCCTGGAACAGAATCGGCAAAGCGACGTGACGGCAGCGATGGCTGCACATTGTGTGGATGTTGTCCACGCAGTTTATCGATCAGCGGCTGGCGGCAACGCCGAACCAATAACGAATTCAGAATCCAAAGTATGACCGAGCAACCCACACCCGATAACACCGCAGCAGATCAGTTGGCCGTGTTGCGACAGCAGTTCCTGACAATGCAGGAATCCATGATGCACCTGCAGCATGACCAGCAGCAGATGCACGAAGTCCTTCTTGCTCAGCAGGAAGAGATCGGACGCCTGAACGCAAACCTTTCCAAAGTCAACGGAGACATGGAGCGTCTCCTGTCGGCCGAAGAAATGCCGACGCTCGAAGATGACAAGCCGCCGCACTATTGATCCTCGCTTCTGCCGAAAGTCACTTCTGTGAACCGTACGATTCGGGAAGAAGCTGCTCGACCGGTGGCCGAACAGGTCGCTGACTGGTGCCCTGCCGGAGGTGACTCACAGTGCGGCGATGACCAAACGGTTCGCGAAGCACCGTCGCTCGAAGACGCAAACGCGTATTGCCAAACACTGGCGACGGGGCACTACGAAAACTTTCCGCTTGTTTCGTGGCTGCTGCCAAAGGGGCTGCATCAGCACTTTTACAACGTGTACGCGTTCTGCCGCTGGGCAGACGATCTCGGTGACGAGATCGGCGACACGGAGCAGTCGCTGAAGCTGCTCAGTTGGTGGCGGCAGGAGCTTACCGAGTGTTACGCCGGGCGATTCCGGCATCCTGTCTTCGTTGCGTTACGGCCAACGATCGACGAATTCGGAATTCCGGAAGGACCGTTCGCTGACCTGATCTCAGCATTCGAGCAGGATCAGCACATCCTTGAGTACGACACCCGCGAACAGGTTCTCGACTACTGCACGCGCAGCGCGAATCCTGTCGGCAGAATCGTTCTGCATCTGTGCCGGCAGGTTTCCGAGCAAACCTTTGCCTGGTCCGATTCGATTTGCACCGGTTTGCAACTGGCGAACTTCTGGCAGGACGTAAGTCGAGATCTCGACATCAACCGAATCTATCTTCCAAAAGAAGACCGCGACCGATTCGGAGTGACGCGTGACGACCTGTTCGCGCGCCGGACGACGGACGAATTCCTTCAGTTGATGAAGTACGAAGTCGACTTCACACGCGGTTTACTTGAATCCGGATTGCCGCTGGTCGAAGTTCTGCCAGGACCACTTCAAATTGACATCGAACTCTTCGCTCGTGGCGGCCATCGGATTTTGCAGCGTATCGAACAACTTGATTATCGCGTCCTGGAAACGCGTCCGGTCGTGACGAAGTTTGACGCCTTGCGAATGCTGACTTCGTGCCTCTGGAGAGCGGGCTGTCGACGGCTGCGTCCGAAGCGTCGCGTTTCAAGGCCGTGACTACAGGAACGGGTTCTCCGATGAGTCGTCCAGCAGATCGTCAGCTTTGACGATCTCCCGGATAGTCAACGTTTCCCACACTCGACGTTCCTGGATTGTCAAAAGAACGAAGAAGATTACGGCCATTGCTCCGGAGAAAATAACGGCAGCCCAGGAGCCCGCTCCGATCCCGAAAAGCGGTGACAGGCTGGCAATGTGAAATGCCATCTCTTCTTCCTGCATGATCGCTGCGAGCAACAAGGCTACGAACAACGGCAATAACCAGAAGAGGAAAACGAACATCGTCAGGGCCAGCTTCCCGCGTCTCGGATACTTCAGAGAATAGTACTGGGTGACGAATCCGAAATACGCGACGGTGGCGGCTGCCGTTCCAGCGACTCTCCAGAGCCGGACGTCGATAATCAAGGCGGGGACCAGCGTCCTGATGACCTGCACCGTTGCCAGGACCAGGCTCGCCATCACAATCACTGCCGCGCGGTTGGAACTATCGTCGAGCCACAGCGGCGCTCGTCCCATCCCGAGCCGTTTGGCGCGTCGTGCGGCGCCCTGATACTGCCCTTGTGTCGGCGAAATCGCCAGAATCACCAACGCTGAAATCAGGAACTCGACGTACGCCAGAGTGGGTATCAACCAGACGGCCTTGAGGAACGGATGCTCGATGACGCCACCAAGACACAGCGTTGCAATCGTGACGAGAAACGCGACAGCCGTTGACTTGGAAAAGAACATTGCATGAGCCGACTTCATCCGCCTTGTGGCTGCGACAACCAGAAACAGCGTCAGCGGAATCTGATAAAACAAAGACTGAAGAAACACGGGCAGTTCAACGCCGAAGAATGTTACGGGAATGGCTCCGCGTCGAACGCCGTCGTTCATCGCCTCCATCAATGCTGGACCGGCTGACAACATTCCAGGCACCGGAACGCCAGCGGCGGCCAGTCCCGTACACGCTCCCGAGCCCAGGACAATAAATCCCAACGCCGAATTGACGTTTCTCGTTTTTCCTCGTCGCGCAACGAGCCCCGCTGTGATGGCAATTCCATGAAACAGCAACGCTGACGAAATCAGAACGAGAGTTGATGTCAGAAAGCCAACGATTCCGACGTCGCTGAAGAGTGCCGACGCTACAGTGAATGGGAGGAGAACCAGAACGACCAGATACTCGCGAACGGCTCCTCCAATCATAAATCCCAGCGTCGTCGTGATCGGCGGCAGCGGTGCAATCCGGTGGAAGTCCAGAATGCCGGAATCGTTCGACGCGCTGATCGACGACGCCACCTGAGATGTCCCGGCCAGATGCAATGCCAGTGCCTGACAACCGAAGAAAAAGCCGTAAAATCCTGGGCTGTCGAGGCCACCCGCCTTATATCCAGCAAACATGACAAGGCTGCCCAGCAGCACGACAGCGCTGGTAATGTAGGCAGGCTTCGGAGATCGCAGATTCGACCGGATGTGACGAATGAGCAACGGATTGTCGAGGAGCATTTGCTTGAGCATCAGGACAGCTCCTTCGCGCCGATCTGCAGAAAGACGTCTTCCAGCGACTCGTGCTTTCTGCTGAACGACGAAACCCGGACACCCGCATTAACGATTGCGGCTAACAGATCGCTGGCGGCTCCGTCATCGCCGTCAAACGGGATTGCAAATCGTCGTTTGGAATCGTCGGACTCCGGATCGATTTGGTGTTGGCCCAGAATCTTTATCAACAGTGCAGCGCCGCTGACAATTTCGATTTCAATGACTGACTGACCGAGCACTTTTGCGGCAATTTCATCGACCTTCCCAGATACGACCATCTGTCCGCGCTGCATGATGCCGATCGACGTGCAGAACTCGTCCATCTCGGAAAGGATGTGCGACGAAACGAGTACCGTGCCGCCGTCATGTGCAAAGTCTCGGATGACCTGTTTCATTTGTGCGCGGCCGTGCGGATCCATGCCACTGGCTGGTTCGTCGAGGAGCAGAACTTTCGGTTCAGGCAACAGCGTCTTGGCCAGCATCAGCCGCTGGCGCATGCCGCGTGAAAGGCTGCCGACCAGAGAATTTGTTTTCTCGGTCAGGCCGACCTGTTCCAGTCGGAGGATGATTTCGGAAGATCGCCGCGGCTTCGGGATGAAATAGCTCGCAGCGAACAGGTATAGAAACTCCCACACGAGCAGGTCTTCATAAACCGGCGGGAAGTCGGGCATAAAACCGAGTACCTGGCCGACAGCTTGTGGCTCTTCTCGAACGTCGAAGCCGGCAATATTGATTGCTCCGTACGTCGGCGTGAGCAATCCCACGAGCGCTCGCATCGTGCTGGTCTTGCCTGCACCGTTAGGGCCGATCAGGCCGAAGACTTCGCCTTCTGAAACGGAGAAAGACAATTCTTCAACCGCGCAAAGGTTGCCATAGTCGATCCTCAACTCATCGACGGAAATCACTGGCGTCGCCTCCAGAGTAAGTAATCGAACTTAGTCGCTCTAACCTACCGGGAAGCGGGACTGGCATCCAGCAGTTGGATCGATCCTTCGCGAATGGCAAATGCCAGTTCCGTCGAAACCATCATCGCCATCGCGCCGCCACGGTCGTCTTTGCCGAGGATTGCTGTGCGGTCGTAGTACGCTCGCCGGTTTTTCTGCTTGCCGGTTCCGGTACAGACATCGACAAGTTTTCCACCAGGGCCGATGCGGCACTTGATCGCTTCCCAGGCTCGCTGCACAAACGGCTCGAACGTCTGTCGGTCGAGCCAGTTGTTTCTGAGCCCGCGAACGATGGCGAATGTCGTCATGCAGGTGCTGGTGAATTCGCGGTAGCTTTCCGGGTGATCGACGATCTGATGCCACATGCCCATTTCATCCTGGTGATCGATCATGGATAGAAGATGGTTGCGATAGGCAGCAGCCATCGCCGGCAGATGTGGGCTGTCGGCTGGCATGTCTGATAACGAAAGGGCGAGTCCGAGTGCCGGGAACCCGTTTCCGCGTCCCCATGCCGTATTCTCAGGATCGAGCGGCGAGTGCTGATGCAAACCGTCGCTGCGAAGATTCAGTTTCACCATGAATTTGAGATGTCGATCCGCCATGTCGAAGTATTTCGTGTTGCCGGTCAGGCGGCCGGTCTGCACGAGAATCGGCGTCCCCATGAAAACAGCGTCACTCATCTCGCTGTGAAACGGCATCGATTCGCGCGGGATGCCGTTTTCGTCGAAACCCAGGTCGGCAGCGGCCTGAGCCAGTTTGATGAATCGTTTGTCGCCGGTTTTCTTCGCCAGCTCGCCGAAAATCAGATGCCCGGACAGCGTGCTGCCACTGGGCCGCGAGCCGAGCGATGATTTGTCGCCGCTGGCGTACGGCTCGACGATTCTCATTACATCCTGCAAGTGGCTGTCGTCGTTCGTCAGCTCACCCAGACGAACGCGGCCGACGAGAGCCAGCGCGGGAATGTACGCCACCGAGTTGAGATTGTGTCCGTAAACTTTGGCGAGTTCCGTGGCGACTTCGACGGGAGAACGCTTTCGCCGCCGCTGCAA
>JBLFXD010000304.1:0-7698 GCA_047611045.1 Planctomycetaceae bacterium
TCCGGACTGCGACGTGATCCTGAAGCAAAGTCGCAAGGTGTCACGGACTCACTGCCTGATCGCCTGCGTCGAGAATACGATCCTCGTACGCGATCTGGGAAGTACGAATGGTGTCTGGTTGAACAGCCAGCGGGTGGAACGCGAGTCTCGGCTGAAGGTCGGCGACGAATTGTCGATTGCCGACGTGCAGTACAATCTGGTCAGAGTCGAAAAGAATAACGGCCTGAAAGAAACCCCAAACGCCGAAGTCCCGCAGGTCAATTCCCGGAAGCGAAAAAGCGACGGACAGGCAGCGTCGCGCCGGCGGAAGCCCGAACCGCTGGACGCTGGGCAGGCGGTTCCCATTGCGATCCCGGACGAAGAAGACAGTTTTCTGGTCGAAGCGTCGGCGCCGCGATTGCCTCGAGTTTCTCCGGAAGCAATACAGGCGGCCGACGACGAGAGTGCTGGCGAGCAGCGCGAGTATGGCAATTCGAATTCCAATGCTTTGCCTCAACTGGACGACGATTCAGGTTTTGACCTGCCCGAACCGCTGGACATGGGCGACGAGTACGAAGCTGGATTGGATGGGACTGCCGAGCCGCAGGACAGTTCGTACGACGCACCAATTATTCCGTTGGATGACTGAGTAGCCAGCGGAATCGCCATCGCCGACGTAACCGCTATTTTATCGTCCACGCGGATTTCCCGGTTCGCTGCGGAGATCGTCTGACCGTCGACGCGAATATGAGTTATCCGAACTCGCCGGAACTCGTATGATGCGTCTTCCGTTGTGCCGGCGGTGCAGCGGCTCTAATTATCGTCGATTCAGCGTTCTTTGTTAGATTTGTGTCGAGTTTTCAAACACTGGGTGAGTCCGGAGTCCGTTCGCGGCAAACCGGCTACACCCGACGGAGGTTAGCATGCGTCCTGGACCTGTGATCGTTGCAGTCCTCTCACTGGTTTTGTCAATTTTGGGCGTTACCTGGCTGGCCCAGAGCATCGGCCAATCGGTCACTGTTTCCGGAATCGAACCGGTGACAAAGATTGAAGATCAGCCCGATTTCCCCAAACCATCGGAGACGGGTCCTCACCCGAAGACGAATTTCGAAGAGACCGTATACGACTTTGGCACTCGCCCGAGATTTTCAAAGGGGTCTCATAAATTCATTGTGACCAACCATGGTGAAGCCGAACTCAAGCTCAAGACAGGGCGAACCACATGCCAGTGTACCATCGGCGAACTCGGGCAGAACACGGTCGCTCCTGGAGAGTCGACGACAATCGAGTTGAGCTGGGAAATCAAGCAGCGCGGCCCAGGCTTTCAGCACTCAGCACAGATTCACACAAACGACCCGGCGAACACGGCCCAGACACTGTCTGTAAAAGGCATCGTCGGAGTCGATCTGGCCGTATGGCCTGAGGGCAGATGGTCCCTCGGTTCGATGAAAGTCGATGGGCAGGCGAGGCTTGAAGCCTTCGTCTATTCTCAGATTTCAGATAACCTGGAAGTGACAAAAGTGACATCCAGCCAACCAGGATTGACATTCCAGATTGACCAGATGTCAGAGGACCAGTTCGGTGAAATTGAGAGAATTCTGATCGATGAGGCCGCTGCCCCGCCCGATCCACACGGTAACGACAAAACACCTCCAGCTCCGAACGTCAAAGCTGCTGTCCGAATCACGGTGACGGCAGACAGTCAAATTCCGGCCGGCCAGTTTTCGATCCCAGTGACAATAGAAACAAATCTCGAAGAGACACCGACGCTCGCGATCGCCGTCAGCGGAGTCCGTCCGGGACCTTACCAATTCTTTCCGCTACCTGGCACAAGCTATCGACATGGTTCGATGATGATTGCCGCAGGCGAGATATCTTCGGACAAAGAGCATGAGTCAGGGCTACTGTTGATCTGCCGAGGTTTCGATGAAGAGTTGAAGTTGTCCGAAGTCGTTGCCGAGCCGAGCTGGTTGAAAGTTGAGCTGGAGCCTGCCCCCGGCGATGGCGACGTTCGCCGATATCGACTGATGTTGAAGTTTCCGGCGGGACTGCCGTCAATGGTCCGGACCTCTGCGGCTCCAGCGAAATTGACGCTTCACACAAATCACCCTGATGCAGAGATTCTTAAACTGAAAGCGACGTTTGTCGTCAAGGATTAATCATGCGTGCCAGTTCATGGATTGGACTTTCGACGGCAGCCTTGCTGGGGATTTGTTTCTCAGGTTGTTCGAACGATGCCAGCGATGGAGGCGTTGACGCTCCGCCAGCGACACCAAACGCGGATGTTTCTCCCGGAGATCCCGCGACTCAGTCTCCATCGGCTGATACGGCATCGGCTGAGGCGGAAACAGCTGAATCGGAAACGGGCGATGCCGCCGAGGGACCGTCGGGCGATGGTCCTTCTGTCGCGAGTTCCGATCCAGCTTTCGGTCCATACTGCGACGGCTGGGAAAAGCCAGCGGTGATTATCGCCGCGACGGGGCAGATGCATGGGTACTTCGAACCGTGCGGTTGCTCGGATCCGCAATACGGAGGCGTGTCTCGTCGAGCAGAACTGCTCAGGCAACTGGAAGCACGCGGCTGGCCGGTCATCCCCGTCGACCTAGGCGGGACGATGAAGCGAGTTCGGCAGCAGAGCCAGTTCAAGTTCCAAACGCTTCTGTCAGCTATTAAGGACATGAAGTATCGGACGCTCGCTCTCGGGACCGAGGAACTTCAGCTCGGAGCGGGCTGGCTGCTTTCTCAACACGTACCGCATGACTCGGACCCGAACCTGACGCTGTCGTTTCTCGCTGCAAATGTCGTCCTGTTTGGAACGGCGGATCTCGGCACGCCGGTCCATCATCGCGTTGTACAGGCGGGCGATCGGAAGATTGGTCTGACAGCGATTTACGATCCGAAGCTGCTCGACGGCAGCGTGAATCTCGACCCCGATACCGTGAAGGTGATCGATCCGGTCGAGCCACTAAAGAAGGCCGTCGCTGCCTTGCAGGCTGAGAAGGTCGACCTGATCGTGCTGCTGTCGCATTCGCGTCTGGCAACGTCGAAGGAACTCGCAAAGCAGTTCCCCGAAATTCCGTTGATCCTCAGCACGGGCCCGATCGAAGAGCCGCTCACTGACAACCCGCTAAAAATCGGCGAGACCACGCTGGTCACTGTTGGCCACAAAGGAAAGCACGCCGGCCTGGTCGGTTGGTACCCGGCTGAGACCAAAGAGAAGTTTCAGTTCGACTTGGTCAGGCTCGACGGCAAACGCTTCAAAGACGATTCGCGGATGATCGAGCACATGAAGTTCTACCAGGAGATGCTGAAGGATTCGCAGCTCGCGGAGACCGAACCGGCGTTGAACCATCCCAGCGGCGCGAAGTACGTCGGCGCTGAAAAGTGCGGCGAGTGTCACACTAAAGCCTTCGCCAAGTGGAGCGAAACCGGCCACGCCTCCGCCTTCGACAGCCTCCGTGAAGGCCGACGAGGAATCCCTCGGATGTTCGACCCCGAATGCCTGTCTTGTCATGTCACCGGCTGGCATCCTCAGCAGGTTCTGCGATACGACTCGGGATACATCAACGAAAAACTGTCCGCCCACCTTTTGGGCAACCAGTGTGAGAACTGCCACGGCCCCGGCAGCAAGCACATCGAACTGGTCGAAGCCGACGAACTGGTGGAAGCGAGGAAGCTGGTCAAAGTCACGTTGAAGCAGGCTCAAACATTCTGCTACGACTGCCACGACCTCGACAACAGCCCGCACTTCGTCTTCGAAGAATACTGGCCGAAAATCGCGCACCCAGGACTCGACTAACGGTCTGCCTGAATTGATGCGGCCTCGAACACGGAGGCGTTTTGGTTAAGTGACATGACATCGACAACGCAAACAAAGGTCAGCTCGCCACCCACTCCGCCGACTGATCTGCGCGAGTTGATCCCGGCGCTGCACCTGCTTCGCGCGTCCGGCCTGGCGATTGATCCTCGCAAAATGTTCCTTGGCGGCCTTGCGCTGGTTCTTCTGGCGTTCGGAGACTGGCTCTTCGCGTTTCTGCCATTTGCGCAAAACGTAGGTTCAATTCACGTCACGATCGGAAGCGAAACCTCTGCCGTCACACGCCTACTTGGTTGTGCGGGCTTCGTGACTCGCCCACATCTCGATGCCTGGCTGTCCTGGGACGCGGCGGCGTTTGCACTGCTCACGCCGATTCGCACGCTGATCGAACCGGCGCGTGTAATTTTTAGTGTGGCCCCCTCGTGGTCAGGACTGGCATTTGCCTGGACGCAACTTCTGTGGGCGTTCATCGTGTGGTCGTTTATCGGCGGTGCGCTGTGCCGGATGAACGCGTTGCAATTCGCAACTCGGAAGCGACTGAATGTTGGAGCTGCATTGAAGTTTTCTCGCCGGCAATTACTCAGCTACCTGATTGCTCCTTTGCTGCCGTTGAGCGCCGTCCTGATCCTTCAAGGGTTCAACTGGCTGCTGGGTTGTCTAGCTCAGTTTTTCCCACCGGTTGGCTTTGTAGCACTCGGAATCGGATGGGTCGCTGTTTTATTCAGCGGCTTTCTGATGGCGATGCTCATTTTGGGAGTTGCCGTTGGCTGGCCGTTGATGATTGCGGCCATCAGCACGGAAGACAGTGACGGCTTTGACGGGCTAAGTCGAGCATTCGGATATTTGGTTGACCGCCCGTGGAAGGCAGGCCTGTGCGTCGTGTCATGCTTTCCTGTGTTTGCCGTCTCGAGAATCCTTGTCGGTGTTTTGATCGGTTTGACGATCTCTTTAGGAGCTACGGCAGTCGAGCGTGGTAAAACTTTCGCAAACTCGTCGTACGGTTCTCTAATCGATCTTTCTTCTGGCGATAGGATGGTTCTTCGAAGCATCAGTGTGACCGACTGGCTGGACACTGCACTTACCAGGGATCGAAGTTTCAGTTCAGTAGAGGGCCTGGCTGAATCCATAAGAGACGGCTGGACGTTAATTCCCGCTCTGTTATTCGTCGGATTCGGACCGTCGTTTTTCTGGTCGGCAACAACGGTGAGCTACTTCCTGCTTCGGCAATCCGACGACGGAACGCCGCTTGATGCCGTCGTGGACTGGCCTGAGAAAGTGGAGCCTGAAACGCCCGCTGAGTCTGAGGAGAAGCCCTCGACCGAAACTTCACCGGATGGCGAGACCTGAAGTTTTCGGAACTTCGCATCAGGCTGCCGGTTTGCCACGATCCACGAGCAGGATTCCGAAGATCGTCAGTCCGCAACCGATGATCAGCGGCCACGTCGTCGGCTCGGCAAACAGCATGACTCCGCCGATGGCACACATCGCGTTCTGCGATGCGTTCAGAATGTTGAGAAACGTCACCGGAATTCTCTTCAACGAGCCCGCCACAGCAAAGAACGCCGCCGCGTTCATGACGCCAGCACCGATGATGGCCGGCCAGTGCCCTTCCGAAAGAGCAAAGAGTTTCGTCGGACCGTCCAGCAGGAATGAGTGAGCGGTCATGGTCACCGCTCCGGTCGTGCTGAGAACCACCAGCGATGACGGGATCGTCAACGTTCCGGTCACCAGCCTGCGTACGACGACGCCTGTCGCGCCGTAGGCGATTCCCGACACGGCGGCGGAAACAATGGCCAGCGTTGTGGTGAGTAACGAATGCTCGTGCCCCATTGATGCGGTGGCGGATCCCGCGCCGCTGCTCAGCACGGCGACGGACACAATCAGAATTCCGATAGCTCCCATCGTCTTGCGTGAAATCTCTTCGCCGCAAACCAGTCGCGACATCCAGGCCCCAGCGATGATCAACATCGAGAAGCAGATCGGCACGGTGACGGCCAGGCCACCGAGGCTCAGCGACCATTGAAACATGAAGTTGCCAGCGTACTGCATGACCAGTCCGACGAGGATCAGCCGCCAGATCATCCGCGCCGGAGGCAGACCCGGTTGGCCTTTCGACCATTGCACAATGATCATGAACCAGGCGATCAACGCGGCCGGGATCGCTTTGTTTGCCGTGACCCAGATCGCCCAGCCCGGATCGTTCGGGATGGCCAGTTGTCGCAACGCCAGGTTTGCTCCGGAGTATCCAACGGCCGCGCAGATTCCCAACAGGATTCCCATCCCCAATTCGTCATGAATCTGCCGCGTTTTGGATTCTTCGGTGGCGTCAACTGTGTCAGTCAGTGTCTCGCCGTCCGCGCCCTCAAGTGCGGAGCTGACTGGTTCGGCCGCTCCGTCGGGATTCTGATTGGCGACGTCAGCGTCAGGCATTTACAGTCTTTCTGCGAAACATTCACGCGGGATTTACACACATCATTCGGTGAGGTCTACGGATTCTCTTTGGTTGTGGCAGACCAGCCACGCTGGAGAGGATCCAGCGTTAATTGTTCGATAAGGTCCGCTTCGCGTCATCGAGTCAGTAAGAAAATCGTTCCGAACAGGTTCCGGAACGAAGCTGCGTGACGATGGAACGCGGACACTCAGTCAGCGAGGAATGTTCGACGGCCTGACATCAGAACAGATTCGGCGTCACGTGAGAACCATCGCCGCCGCACGAAAATCACCCGGCAAACCAACCAGCTCCACTGACAAAGTCGACGAAGGATCAAATGGATCGCACAGAGCATTGGAATCAGCGTTACGAAACTGGCAGCACGCCGTGGGACAGCGGGCTGCCGTCGGCTGAACTCCGCCGCGTTATTGATGAGGCGGACATTCAACCCTGCCGTGTCCTGGAACTCGGCTGTGGCACCGGCACCAACGCGATTCTGCTCGCTCAACTTGGTTTTGAAGTGACGGCTGTTGATCTGTCGCCGCTCGCGATCGAACAGGCCGAGGCGAAGGCCCAGCAGACCGGAGTTGAAGTCGCATGGATCTGCGGCGACGTTTGTTCGATCGACAAGCCGGACGAAGAATTCCCGCTTGTCTTCGACCGAGGATGCTTTCACTGCATCCGTCGAGACATCAGCGTCGACGCCATTCTGAAAACACTCGAACAAGTCACTGCTGCCGGCTCGCAAATCATCATCTTCACCGGAAACGCGAACGAAAAACGTGAGCACGGACCGCCGGGGCTCTTCGAAGATGACATTCGGACGGACCTCTGCGGCCTGTTCGAGATCAACCACCTCCGGCCATTCTACTTCGAGGACGCTGGCGGCGAACAAGGGCCGCTCGGCTGGAGTTGCCTGGCAACTCGACGATAGCCGCCGTTGAGAAACACTGTCCTGGTAACACGACGAAGCTGTGAGTTATTCGTAGCGACTGTCTTGATTTTCAAGCGTTATTGTAGTTTTCGTTCCAGGATTCTTGTTCTCTGATCATGACGTTGAGGATGGAGATAAGTTTTCTCATGGCGGCGATGATGGCGACCATCTTTGGTTTTCCCTGCTCGAGGAGTCGTTGGTAGAAGGCTTTGATTTTCGGGTTGAATTTTGTGGCGACGAGGGTGGGCAGGAAGAGGGCGTTTCTGACGTCGACACGCCCGCCTCCGGTGGTTCGTTTTCCTCGTAGCGTTCCGCTGTCGCGGTTGGTGGGTGCGACTCCGATGAGGCGTGCGATCTGCTTTCGGTTGAGCTGTCCGAGTTCGGGCAATTCGGAGATCAGCATCGCGGCGGTCGTCTTCGCACAGCCAGCCACCGAGCAGATGATCGCAGAATTTCTACTGGCCTGTTCGTCTTCTTCAACGAGTTCGTTGAGTGTTTGCTGAATGTCTTTGAGCTGGCTTTCATAGAAGCTGATGC
>JBLFXD010000305.1:0-7696 GCA_047611045.1 Planctomycetaceae bacterium
TAGCGATCCCAACGCAAGCATCCACCAGCACGCCGACTTCGTGCTGACCGAACTGGGGTATTCGCGAGAACCTCAGCACCATCCCCCGACATTGATCACCTGCCAGGAACGAAGCAAAACGGTCGGAGCGGCGGTTCTGGTTCCAAAGTCGATTGGCGGTGAAAAGAAATTCGGCCCGGCGTGGAATCTGAAAGGTTACCGCCTCGCTGGAAACCGACTGATGGGAAGTTCCGACGCGCGAGTCCTGAACCAACTGCTCGAAGAAATCAGCAAACACCTCGCCGACACGAAGGCAGACTTCCTGCTCGTTGAGGATCTTGAGACCACCGACCCGTTGCTCGATCTGGTCAATGATGGTTCGCACGACCTGCAACCGTTTCACCCGGTTCCGGTTCAGACGCGACACATGATCGACCTGCCGAAAACTCATGACGAATACTGGGCGAAGTTCAATTCGAAAACTCGCGGCACGATCAAACGAAAATCCAAACTGCTCAGTGACTGCCGCGTCGAGCGAATCAGCAGGCCGTTTCAGGTGCCCGACTTTCTGGTCGCCGCACAGCAGATTTCCCTACAGACCTGGCAGAACGATCTGCTCGGTCTCCGGATCCAGAATGACGAATTTGAGCTGCAGCTCTTCACGTTCCTCGCCACTGAAAACGCACTGCGTGCTTACCTGCTCTGGGACGGCGACACGCCCATCAGCTTCGTCATCGGCAATCAATTCAACGGTGTCTTCAATTACGAAGAGGTCGGCTACAACCCTGAATACTCGAAGAAATCGCCGGGGCAATACCTCATCACCAGGATGCTTGAGGACATGTACGAACATGAACTCCCTGCCGTGTTCGATTTCGGCGGCGGTCACGCGGACTACAAACGAATCTTCGGAACTCGCGTCTCCGAAAGCGGCAACGTCTGGCTGCTTCGCCCCGGTCTGCGGTCAAAGATGATCATGGGCTATTTCAATGGCCGACGTGCAATGACGCAGTCGGTGAGACGGCCCCTGGACAAACTCGGCCTGCTTGACCGGCTTCGAAAAATCACAAGGCGCGGACTGAAGTAAGGATCGGCCTCGAATTATGTGTCGCGTTTCTCTGTAGCTACCGTCGCCAGACGGTGGATCAATCCACGCTCTGGCGAGCGTAGTTACGACAGTTACTAACAGGCCGTTCCTAAGCACAATTCTTTGAGCAATGATCGGAACTGACCAATGGGACAACTTCGACAGCTCGTCAAGAAATCGCTCGAAGCGGCACTGCCCGAACAGGCGATGCTCTCGCGCGGTCGTCGGCTGAGATCCAACGACGGAGCTGAAAGACCTGTCCAATGCGCGGTCAGCCTGACATTCGACGATGGTCCACATCCAGAATTCACTCCTCAACTGCTCGACAACCTGGCGACAGCCGACATCAAAGGAACGTTCTTCATCGTCGGCGAAAAGGCTGAACAGCACTCAGACATCGTCAAACGCATCGCTGACGAAGGTCACGAAATCGGCAATCACACCTGGACGCACAGCGAGCCTCGAGAAACGTCCACGAAAAAATTTCGAGACGAAGTCGCCAGAACCAACCAGCTGATCTTCGACCTGACCGGTCAGCTATGCCGACTGACTCGACCTCCAAAGGGAGAACTCTCGCCTGGCAAGATTCTATCCCTGCTCAAACTGCGACAGACCATCGTTCTGTGGAACCGCGACACGAAGGACTATCGCATGGAATCGTGGTCGGATATGGAAACCTGGTGCCAGAGTTTCACGCCAGAGCACGGTGACATCGTATTAATGCATGACAACCATTCGTTCGCCGCCACCGTCGCCGCTCTGGCAGGCACGCTGCCGAACATGTCTGGTGTCAAATTCTGCCACGTTTCCGACTGGCTGCGGGATTCTCGCCGCCAAAGCACGAACGCAACTCAAGCCAGCGGAGGTCAGTCATGATGTTCTGGATTATCGTCGGCCTGACAGTCGCGGTCCTGGCTGTCGAAACGGCCCTCGTCGCGTACGTTGTCCGAAAGAAACACCTTGACCGGTGGCTGCCGAGCTATCTTTTTGGCATGGCCAACTGTCCGCGCCTGAACCAGCCGGAAGTCCGTACCGAAACGCTGGAATCCCGACCCAGCGATGAAAAGATCGTCACTCACGTATCCGGCCACCGAACACCGTGGGAACGGTACGTTAACGACGAGCCGCTCGACGTTTTCATTGCGGTGTGCGACCATTTCGAACCAGACAACGCCAAACCGGCTCGTCACGTCGCCGATGCGCGCATGAACCGATGGTGCGCCGACTATCCCAAACTCTTCGGTAACGTCGAAGACAGCGACGGTCGACCGCCGCAACATTCGTTCTTCTACCCGCAGGATGAATACTTCGTCCCGGAATACCTCGACCAGTTACGAGACCTGTGCGAAGCCGGCTTCGGCGACGTTGAAATTCACCTTCACCATGACGACGACACCGAAGATGGACTCCGCGAGAAACTGGAGTCGTTTCGCGAAACACTGTTCCATCGACACGGGCTGCTTCGTCGAGACCCGGTGAGCAACGAAATTGTCTACGGATTCATCCACGGTAACTGGGCGTTGTGCAACTCTCGACCGGACGGTCGCTGGTGCGGCGTCAATGACGAATTAACCATTCTTCGCGAAACCGGCTGCTACGCCGACTTCACGATGCCGTCCGCTCCCGAGTTCACGCAAACCCGCATCGTCAACAGCATCTACTACTCAAGCAGCGATGCGAAACAACCGAAGTCACACGATCGCGGCACGGCAGCCACGCTTGGTGTCGCTCCACCTTTGAATCAACTGCTGATGGTCCAGGGGCCGTTGACACTCGACTGGCAGTGCCGAACTCGTGGCGTCCTGCCGCGTATCGAAAACGGAGACCTGCTGCATCGGCGACCGCCCACCCTGCAACGTCTTGAACAGTGGCTGCGTTGTGGAGTCCATGTTGGCGGTCGGCCCGACTGGTGCTTCATCAAACTGCACACTCACGGCTGCAAAGATGGAAACATCGACACGCTGCTGGGAGAGGAAACTCAACGTTTCCATCAAGCCCTGGCCGACGAATCGAAACAGCGAACCAACTTCCGCTTCCACTACGTGACCGCGTACGAGATGTCACAGCTTGTCCATCAAGCGGAAAACGGTGCCGCCGTTCCGCAGCGTCCGCCAGCAGAAGCATTGGCTCATTCATAAACGACTCAGCGTGGCGAGTGCAAAAACAGGTGCTTTAATAATGGCGACAGTTTCTCCGTGGATGGACAACTCGACGGCGCCGTCCAGGCCGAAGTTCCAGAACCAGAAAGTGCTGCGCCGACGTTATAAGTGGTGGACCTTTCTGATTTCGTCACTCAACCTGCTGGCGGTTGCAGGTCTCGTCGTGCTGATGCTGCAGTTCTCCGAGAACTGGTGGTTGTCCGGCGCGCTAATCTACATCCCGCAGACTCCGTTGCTCATCCCGTCGGTGTGCCTGCTCGCTTGCTCGCTGATCTGGCATATCAGATCGGCATTGCTCAACCTCACCTCGATCGGACTGATTCTGGTGTGCCTCTGCGGTGCCCGGTTCTCCATGAAACCATTCAACGAGATTCCGGATTCATCACGCAGCGTTCGGCTGATCACCTGCAACGTTCAGGATTTTCAACCGAACTTCGGCCAGGTACTGCGAGAAATCGCCCGCTTCAAACCTGACATCCTGGTGCTGCAGGAAGCTCGCCATGTTCCAAAGATGCTGGAAGAATATCTGGAAGGCTGGAACTGGCAGCACAAATCAGGACTGATGGTCGGATCGAAATGGCCGCTGAGCGACGGCGAACTCTGCCACACGTCACCGTACGATCGAAACACCGCGATGGCTGTGCGAGTGGTCTCGCCCGGCGGACCGATTCTGCTCGGCGACGTGCACCTGATGACGGCCCGGCGAGGACTCACCGATCTCAACGTATCGTCGATTATCGACGGCAGCGGCCCGGCATCGGTCGACCATCACGCTTTCCTCCGCGACGAAGAAGCACGACAGACGCAGACATTCTTTGCAGGATTGACTGTCGACACACCAGTCATCGTGGCTGGCGATTTCAACATGCCCACAACCAGCAGCATCTTTGACTTCAGCTTCGGTCAGTACTCAGACGCGTTCGACGAAGCGGGGATCGGCTTCGGCTACACAGCTCCCTGCCGTCCCGTTCGATTCTGGCTGCCGCGCGTTCCGTGGCTGCGTATCGACCATATTCTGACGTCGAGCCACTGGGAAACGCTGCGTTGCGAAGCCGGCGAATTCAACGGCTCTGACCACCGGCTGGTCGCCGCCGTTCTGCAACGCCGGGACGAAAACGCCCCGCCTCCGTAACGCCTCGAACATTCGATGACGCTGCAGGGCGTTCTGCATTTGTAGGGTGTGACAAGCGGGTCAAACGAAAATCGCGGTGTGCCGGCGCGGAGATCGGTGAGCAGTCCTGCCCGCTATGGTCGGCAACGGTTGCCCGCGCCGGCACACCAGTTCTGTAGTTTGCTCCGCTTGTCACACCCTACAAAAATTCACACCCGCTACGCCGCGTCGCGATCGCCGTTTGTGAATTCATCGCGAGACTGAATGATCGAGCTGGCGTCGAAGCGTTCGCCGAAATAGCACTGTTGAGCGTCAGGATTGCTGAGCACCGTTTCGGCATCGCCGCTCACCAGAACCGTTCCCTCGACGATGATGTAGTTGCGGTCTGTGATTGTCAGCGTCTCGCGTTCGCGATGGTCGGTCAGCAGGATAGAAATCCCCTGTTGTCGCAGGTCGGCGATGATGTCCTGAATGCTGTGAATCGTGACCGGGTCAATTCCCGTGAACGGTTCGTCAAGCAGAATCAGCACCGGATCAGTCGCCAGGCATCGTGCAATTTCCAGACGTCGCTTTTCGCCGCCGGACATCGTCGACGAAATCTGCTTTCGTTTGCTGGACAAGCCGAACTGCTCGAGCAGAGTGTCGACTTTGTCGTTGCGTTCGCCTTTGGACAGCGGCAGGTATTCCAGCACGGCGTGGATGTTCTGCTCGACAGACAGCCCCGTAAAGATACTGTGATCCTGGGGGAGGTACCCCATTCCGTCGCGGGCACGACGGTACATCGGCCACTTCGTGACATTGGTATCCCGCAGGTAAACCTTGCCTTCGGTCGGAGTCACCATGCCGCAGGCCATGCGAAAAGTGGTCGTCTTTCCGGCACCGTTCGGGCCGAGAAGACCGACAATTTCGCCTGGCATCACGTGAAAATCGACGCCGTCGACGGCTCGTTTGCCGGGGTAGTCCTTGACCAGGCCAACGCACTCAAGAAGTCGTTGCTCGCCAACCTGCGTCCCCGCGTGGCTCGATGTCGCGGTTTGAGACTTCGGCACATCGGCCGTCCGGCTTGCATCAGTCGTTGTCTGACTCATTTCGTCCTCCCTGACGAATCAATCATCTGCCGCGTCGACCGTTCGTGGGACGCGGCGTTTGGCAGCTTACCGGATTCGGTGCATCCGCGAGAAGTTCGGATAAAACGGGGCGCGAAAACTCGGGTATTCCGTATTCCGGACTCCGTTACCTGTGACTTCTTTGTGATTGGTTACGGTGTACCCCTCGCCGTCGTTCATGAAAGGAACGCCGTGCGGCCAGTAGATGTAAAACGCTCTACCAACGAGAGCCGACCTCGGAACGGCGTGTCGATGCTCGGCTCCGCGAGCGTTTGGCCAGACGCGGCTGTCCTGGCTTCGCGGTGAATTATCACCCAGCATCAGGAACTCGTCCGGTCCGAGTTCAAACCGTGCTTCCGGGGTGTTGTTCGAACCGCGAGCCCTCTTCGAGTACAGCTCGTACCACTCCGCCGGATCGTGCAGCACGCGTCTCAGTGAGTATGGCTCGGGGTGTTCATCATCGCCTGACCAGGTAAACCGATCCGCGTCGTCATTGCTGATCTGACTGGCTCGGTAATAAATGTCACGCTCGATCAACAGGTTCGAAACCTTCGCACCGACATTGCGAACCGCGATGCCAACAGGAATCAAATCCTCATCCTGTGGACTCGGCGTTTGAGACTCGTCCTCGACATAGTTGGCAGCGTCGCCAAAATCGACGAGGTCATTATCAACCCACAGGCAAATTCGGTTATCGACGTTCGCAAATCGAAGCTCCCAGTCACCCGTCCCGACAAGTTCGGACTTTCCTTCCGCCAGGACTTCTTCGCTCTCGCCGGAACCCGAGTACCGATTGACGGAAACCAACTTCGCGTTGCCGGTCGAAACGTCGATGCGACACCGGTAACAGTGCACGCCTTCGTTCAACTCGACGACAACCTCGGATTGATCGCCAGCTTCGGTGATCTCGACATCGCAAGTGAGTGTCAAATCGGCAACCCAGTACGCATCGTCGGTCGTCGTGCCGTTTCCGCCGGTGTAGGTGTTGTAGCCGCAGAAGTCGGTGATGAGCTGAGGCCTCGGCCCCATCGATTCCGCATCGTCGAAAAAGAATTCGCTATTCGAAGGCGTGAGCGGGCCATCGCTGGCGGCATCCCAATCATCGTTGCTCGGGATAATGTGGCGATACCTCAACCACTTGAGCGACTCGCCGGCCTGAGCCTTCTCGATCGAGAAACTCCTTGACTCGGCATCCTCATCCCATGTCGACGCCGCTTCGGTCCAGCCAGCGACGGGGCCAAGCCCCAGCTGATCTTTCTTTCCGACGGCAGATGCGTCACCGGCCAGCTGTTCCACAGCAGCCCAACGTTTCGGCCACCCTTTTTCGTGCAGCGCTGACGGCTGGAAGTTGTTATCGAACACCGGGATCTGAATCGCCTTCTGTCGCGAAGGCGGCTTCCTCAGAACTGACCGAGTCCGGTTTTCCTCAACGCGATAGACGTTCCCGCGTTTGATGACCAGCGTTTCGTTCGGCAATCCGACCATCCGTTTGATGTAGTTAGTCGTCGGCTTTTCCGGATACTTGAAGACCGGCACGTCCCATCGCTGAGGATCACTGAACTCGTACGGAAATTTGTTGACCAGTATTCGATCGCCCTTGAACACCGGTGCGTTCCGAACGTCGTTCTCGAAACGGCAGTTCGGGCAGATGGCGGTTTCGATTCTTTTGCCCGAGCTGAAGTAGCCAGTCTCGTCGTTAATTTCGTCGCTGGCTCCGATCAGAATGTGGAAGCCGCATTGTTCGCAGTCAGATTCTTTGTGGCGTCCGTACAGCGTCGGTGCCATCGACCCAGTCGGAATGACAAAGGCTTCCGCTTCGAAGCCGCGAAACAAAAACGCCAGCACAAACGCAACGACGATCGACTCGACCGTTTCCCGAGTGCTGTCCTGTTTGACGGGCTGCTTACCCTTGTCCTTCGATCCGTCTTTGTCAGCAGCCGACTTCTTGCCAGTCGCTTTCGCTGGATCGTTTTTCTTCGGATCGGACTTCCGGGAAGAATTGTCTTTTGATTTCGCCATGCTTCTTCTTATCTGAGTCAGCGTGCCTGCAAAGTAATTCAGAGCCTGTCATACCCTACGTCATGCCGATTGGTTTCGCTCGTGACTAACGAATGCACCTGATCCTGGAGAAGTCAGGAATCCGGATGTATTTAACGGTGCTGCCGATTTTGATTCGGCCAGGTTGAGACGGCAGGTGAACAACCAGCGGCCGCCCGACCAGCAGTCGCCTTGGCACCACAGGGCTCACCCATCC
>JBLFXD010000306.1:0-7693 GCA_047611045.1 Planctomycetaceae bacterium
CAGCTCGATGAGCTCGCGATTCCATTCCGATGAGCGATCTTCAACGACCATCGCGACAAGTTCACAGCGAGCTTCCAGGCTGCTGCGAAGCGATTCGGGTAGCGCATGAATTCGGTCGAGTTCGGCCAGGAACCTGCGCAACTGCCCAGCCTGCCAGCTCTCAGGATCCTGCAGCACTGGCGTGTCCTGCAAACCTTCCGGGGAATCGTAAAGCATCAGGTAACAGCGGGCTTCGAACCAGTTCGCTCGACAGGCGGAAAGAAGAACCGCGATCGTATTCAGCGGAGGCAGCCCTTCACTCCCAAGTCGATTGATCACCGCCGCCAGTTCTTCGCGAAAGGCGATGGTGGCTCCGTTGTCCCAACACAGAACGGTCCCGCCGTCTTCCCAGCGGAAAAACAAACTGAGGGCCTGTGTAAAGTAGCGGTCTGTCTGCATCATCGGTCGCCCTCTTTCAATGCAGAAAGAGT
The DNA here is from genome assembly GCA_047611045.1 of Planctomycetaceae bacterium. GTDB lineage: Bacteria > Planctomycetota > Planctomycetia > Planctomycetales > Planctomycetaceae > JABMPE01. The sequence continues at coordinate 471 of JBLFXD010000306.1, forward strand.
CGACCGGATCGCCACTCGAGTCGCTGCGACAAACGCGTCGTCGGGGATCAGCTCCCACGAGTCAGTTGCTTCCCACAAAACCAGGGCATCGACGGCGCCAACGACTTTTCGAACGACGTTGGCATCAACGTCCGGGCACCAGCGCATGCCGGCGGGAATCGCGATGCCTTGATCGATCACGAATTGAATCCCGTGCAACGACGGTAGCGGCGTACCGATTACCAGAATTGTTCCATCGGACGAAGCTGCGAAGCGAAGTTGCTCCAACCGAACCTTCGGCGCGGAATCGGCGTACGCTTGCCAATCCTCAGCGCTGACGAGGATCGCTGTCGGAGCGGTTTCATGCGGAGCGTTCGGCAGCCGAACATCGCGAGACGTCGCAGTTATCGACGCCGGCTCCAGACGCAGCACAATTTCTGGCGGAGTCACCTTTGCCCAACGAGCGACGGGTACACTCACCTGCAACCACTCGCGAAGTGGCAGCCAGTCTGTGGCTGGTAGATAGCCCAGCGGCACACGTTTACCGGCTGGAACCAATTGGTCTCGGTCTACGATCGTGAAATGCTGACCGGGCAGAGATCGAATCGCCGGGTCGGGCGATTCTTCATAAACGCCGCGCAGCCACACGTGAGAGTCAAACTCGCAGACTCGTACGCCATCGCGCAGCCGAAGACGCGAAAGGTGGCTAACCTTTGCATGATCGAGTTGAACGGCCCACTCAACCATCACTTTCCCCAAACTGCGGCCACAACGCAGCAACCTGGCCTTCGAGGTGCACTCGCTGCTGCTCATCGGCGACCCACTGGCACCGGCCGGCGAGCAATCCGAGCTGATCACGCAGGTAAACCTTGTCGGCTTCGGAAAGATCGGGCTGCGATATTCGATCGCTCAATCGAGTCAGGTCTCGCGAAAGCTGCTCCGCGTCGGCCTGGTCTGTTCCTGCTGATCGCGGATGATCGTTGCAGGCCGATTCTCCAGCCGCCGTGATGGCATCCTGAACGATCGATTCCAGCACGGTCTGCTGTTCTTCGGAATCCCAAATGTAACGCAAGACCCAAAGGTCACTGGCGACAGCATTCAACCGTCCGCACAGAACGGCGCTGGCTGCAATGACTTTCTGGAGCCGAACCGCTCGCCGATCAGACACACTAATGCCGGCATGACGCAGCCGATGGATCAGCTCGACATAGCACGACTGAATGCCGCTCAAATCGACGTCACGAATCATTGACTGAAGTACGCGGACGTCGTCGACCGTCATCGATCCTTCACGGCTCTCCGCCTGATGATCCAGTTTCCAGCCGGCACTCAGCACTTCAGGCAGCATTTCAGTCGGTACGTTCTGACAGTTAACCCGCAACAGGAATCGGTCAAACAACGCAGATAAAGCATCGTCGTCCGGCAGATGATTACTCGCCCCAACGACCATCAGGGTGTCGAGCTTTCGGTTCTCACGACCTCGTCGAAAAATTCGCTCGTTCAGCACCATGAGCAGGCTGTTGAGCACCGCGCTGTTTGCATTGAGCAGCTCGTCCAGGAACACAAAATCCGCTTCCGGCAGCATGCCTTCGGTATTCGTGATCAGGTCGCCTTCGCGCAGCTTGCGAATATCGAACGGTCCAAACAGTTCGTTCGGCTCGCTGAATCGAGTGAGTAGATAGTCGAACGAGCGACCTTTCATTCGCACCGCGAGTTCTCGAACCAACGCACTCTTGGCCGTGCCTGGCGGACCAAAGAGAAACAGGTTCTCGCCGCCAACCAGAGCGACCGCCATCAGATCGACGATCTCGTCTTTGCCAACAAAGGCATTCTTGATCGGCGTTACAATATCCCGATTGAACTGCTCGACGTGTGCTAATCGTGGGTCGCTCATTCTGCTGATGTCTCTCTGTCCTTGAGTTGTTTCTGAAAGGCCGGGACGAGTTCCGGAAACGCTCCGACTGCAACCGCGACCGACTTCTGAATCTGCGGATCGTTGAGCAATCTCTGGTCATCTGTCGCGATTGCTCGATCAACAAACATTCGCCACAGCGGTCGATCAAGAAACGCGACGCCCCGTTCTGGAGGCTCAACGTCTTTCACACCAATGGCCGAAAGCGGCCAGCTCTTCAGTAGCCGCACAATTCCTTCGTTGAGAGGATCCTCACCGGACGCCAGTGTCGACTGCCGAAGCACCTCGCCGATATACCGGAAACAAAGATCGACGCTGTAATGAGCTGACGGCGATTCCACATCGGGACCGGGTTGACCAAAAGCTGCGAGTATGACGTCGGGATTCACGTCGCGAAAAACCTGGAACTGAGCCGCCCGAAACAGAACTTCGGCAGCCCACAACGCGGCATCAACGTCGAAATCAGGCAGCCCGGTTGGCTGATCCAGCCGCCAGATGGCCTCACTTGTTTTGAGGATCTTCTGCGCGCCTTGCCTGTCCTCAGACTCAAGCTCGTCGGGAGCGACGACTTTCACCCGACCGTTGTCGAACAGTGATTCCAGAAACTCGGTCAGGGGCAACATTGCAACTCGATATGACTGTGTGGATGTGAGCGGAGGAGTTTACAGTCACTTCTTCAGTAAGGCAGCCCTTTGTGTACTGACTTTCTCAGCGACGTAAGGCGACCGACACTTTCGATCGGTCACAGGCTCGTGACTATTTCCCGACTCACGTATTTTCCTGGACCGTCGATCATCGTTTCTTCGACCCGGCGAAGCTGACCATTGGAAATCTTGTCAACAGCCACGAAGATGCCGCGAACGATGATCGTGGCGAAACCTGGACTCGTTGATTTACGCAAGGACCGACAATGACTTTGAGAAAATCTGGAGCGGCGGTGATCTGTGCGTTGCTCATTCTGCAACAGGCTGGATTCTCTGCGGAGCCGACTTCACCAAATGTGGAAGCATCGGCGTTCCTGAAAGAGTTTGTCGGACGGCTCAAGCCGCTCCAGAAGGAAGCCAACCTCGCATGGTGGAACGCCAGTACGAAAGGCGATGACGAGTCGTTTCAGAAGAAACAGGAAGCGGAGAATCGTATCGACGCGTTGCTGGCTTCTCCTGCAGAATTTCAGCTGCTGAGTACTCTGCGCGAGAAAGGCGGTATCTCGGATCGAATCGTGGCTCGACGATTGGAAGTGCTTTATCTCCGTTGCCTGGAGAAGCAGGTGCCGTCTTTGTTGCTGCAGGAAATGAACGCGAAGTCGAACTCGATCGAAAAGTCGTTTAACTCGTTTCGACCGAAAGTCGGCGGCGAAGAGAAAAGCAGCAACGAAGTCCGCAACATCCTGCAGAAGTCGGCGAGTTCTGCGGATCGGCAAGCGACTTGGGAAGGCAGCAAGGGAGTTGGCACCGTTGTCGAAAAAGATCTGCTCGCGCTGGTCGCTTTGCGAAATCAGGCGGCTCGTGAGCTCGGCTTCGAAAACTATCACGTCATGAAGATGTTCCTTTCGGAGCAGAAGCAGGGCGACATTCTCAAGCTGTTCGACGAGCTGGACGAGTTGACTCGCGAGCCGTTCCGCAAAGCGAAAAGCGAGATCGATGAAAAGCTCGCCGAGCACTGCGGCATCGAGGTCGACGAACTTCGACCGTGGCATTACCACGATCCGTTCTTCCAGGATTCGCCAGCGGTGTTCGGCGCGGACCTGGACGGACTCTATTCAAAACAGGACATTCTCAAACTGTGCCGAGTCTTCTATGCAGGAATTGATCTACCGATTGAAGACGTCCTCGAGAGAAGCGACCTGTTCGAGAAGCAGGGCAAGAGTCCGCACGCTTTCTGCACGGACATCGATCGTGATGGCGACGTCCGAGTTCTGGCCAACGTCGTGCCGAGCGAACGCTGGATGGAGACAATGCTGCACGAACTTGGCCACGCCGTTTACAGCAGCAAGAACATTCCCAACACCGTGCCTTACCTGCTGAGGGAGCAGTCGCACATTCTCACGACGGAAGGCATCGCGATGATGTTTGGCCGGTTGTCGAAGAACGGGCTCTGGCACGAGAAGATGGGCGTTGCGTCCGATGATCCGGCAACTCGCAGAAAAGTCAGCAACGATGCGGCGAGAGTTCTCCGAAATCAACTACTCATTTTCTCTCGCTGGTGTCAGGTGATGCTCCGGTTTGAAAAAGGTCTTTACGAGAATCCGAAACAGGATCTCAACAAGTTGTGGTGGGATCTCGTCGAGAAATATCAGATGGTGAAGCGGCCTGGAAATCGGGACGCTCCCGACTACGCCAGCAAGATTCACATCGTGGTCGCCCCGGTTTACTACCACAATTACATGATGGGTGAACTGTTCGCGTCGCAGCTGCACCACGCGATCGCTCGCGACCTTGCAAACGGAGCCGATCCTCGAAAAGTGATCTACGCCGACGACCCGCGAGTCGGTGCGTTCCTCAAACAGAATGTCTTCGCCCCCGGAGCAACGCTCACATGGGACGAGCTGACCGAATTCGCGACCGGCGAACGGCTCAACCCAAAATCTTTCGCCGAAGACTTCCAACCATAGTTACCGGTTTGAGAAAGTGTGCCACTGGCTTTGCCAGTGCTTTTGAATCGGCGGCTGCAATTAATTCCGCACTGGCAGAGCCAGTGGCACACGGGGAATCCAAATCTCCAGAAGTTTTCAGACGGCTGATACACTCAAAGAAAGACCGCATGACATCATCTTCATTTGACAGTAGCGTTCGCCGAGTCCGCGTTCTTTACTTTGCGATTCTCGCGATCAGCCCTGTTCTGGCCGCAGCGGTGGTCGATGCCGGTGAGGTGACGTTCGACAGAACTCGTCTTGCGAGTATTGACGCTCGCATGACCGAGTTCGTCGCCGAACACCAGATTTCCGGTGCCGTTGCGGCTGTCGCGACAACGAGTCGGGTCGTCCATCTGAGCGCTGTCGGGCAAGCAGACGTCGCGAGCGGCCGAGCCATGCAGTCCGATTCGATTTTCCGCATCGCCTCCATGACGAAGCCGATCACCGCGACGGCGATGATGATCCTGCACGACGAAGGAAAGCTGTCGATCGATGATCCGATCGAAAGGTTCATTCCGTCCTTCAACGGGCAGAAGCTGAGAGACGGATCTGCGTCTCGACCGGTGACAATCCGAGACGTGCTGACTCACACAGCAGGACTTTCGCGACCGACGAGTTTGGACTTCCTCACAAAATCACTTGAAGAGATCGTCGACGGAATCGGCCGGGCACCGCTGGCTTTCGAGCCAGGTTCGCAATGGAAGTACAGCAGCGGACTGAACGTCGCCGCTCGAATCATCGAAGTCATCAGCGGAGAGTCCTACGCCGACTTTCTGGACAACCGCATTTTCAAACCGCTTGGCATGAAGGACACAACGTTCGTGCTTTCAAAGGCTCAGACCAGCCGACTGGCAACAACGTACGCGCCGAAGGACGGCGGCGGTGGCATCGTTCCATCGAATCATGCGTCGCTCGTTCTCGATCCAACCGTTCGCCGAACGCCGAATCCGTCGGGAGGGTTGTTCTCGACAGCGTCTGACATCGCAATTTTTTATCAGATGATTCTGAGCGGCGGCGAAGCAGACAGTCACTCCATCATTTCGAAGAAGTCGATCGAGCTGATGACCAACATCCACTCGGGCGACGTCGTGACGGGCTTTACACCGGGCAACGGCTGGGGACTTGGCTGGTGCGTGGTGCGAAATCCTCAAGGCGTGTCGCGGCTTTTGAATCCTGGTACGTGCGGTCACGGCGGAGCGTTCGGGACTCAGGTCTGGATGGATCCGCAGCGAGGCGTCGTTTTCATTCTGATGATCCAGCGTACGAAGTTTGGAAATGGAGACGCGTCCAACATTCGAGACGGATTTCAGGAAGCTGCCATCACGGCGATTCAAGGGGCGGAGTCTGAATCGGCAAAGGTTGTTCGCTACCTGAACTATGACAAGGCCATCGAGCTGACCAACAAAAACTCAAAGGTCGTGCTGTGCCCTCAGGCTGGCGGACGCGTACTGGAGTACTCGCTGAACGGAAAGAATTCGCTCTACCTGGATGAAAAGGAAGCTGAATGGAAACCCGGCCAACCCGGTCCGGCTTCGGCAGGCCGATTCGACATCGGTCCCGAGTTGGTCATCCCTCGACGGTCGACGCTTTGGTCCGGAGAATGGACCGGGGAAATCACCGGGCCTCGTTCGGCACGGCTGACCAGTCAGCACGACGAAGCCACCGGAGTTCAGCTTGTTCGCGACTTCGAACTCGACGCGACAACCAGCCACTTGAGCTGCACGCAGACGATCATGAATGTCTCGACCGAGACCAAAGAATGGTGCCACTGGAGTCGTACGTTCGCTCAGGGAGAGGGGATCTGCGTGATTCCTCTGGCAGGGCAAAGTCGATTCCCAAACAAGTATGTGATGTACGAAGAGGGCGCGTTGATCAACGCTCGTCCGGCCGATCCAAACATTCGCATTCGCGACGGCTTCCTGGAAATCCTCGCAGCACCGCGTCGACCGAAACTCGGATTCGATTCGTACGCGGGATGGATGGCCTACGCGATGAAGAACGATCTGCTGTTCGTTAAGAAGTTCAAAACGTTCCCGGATCGTGTTTACAACGAAGCCGCTGGGCTGACGATTTCAGTCTGGTATCCCGAAGGGGCTCGAGTCGAACTCGAACCGATCGGTCCGCGCGAACGATTGGAACCCGGACAGGTTGGATCGTTCACCGAGGAGTGGTGGTTGGCTCCGTCGGAGTTTCCAGTTGATGGCAACGACCTCGATCTCGACCGGCTTTCCGCCATCGTCGAGTCATTTGAGAGCAACTGATCTCCGCCTCGCAAGGCCACGCACAGGTCCTGCGTTCCGTTCTGGCATCATCGCAAATTCCGGTGGCGATAGTGAAGAAACGTCGCCGCGTGGCACCAGAGGGCAGTCATCGTGCGGGTGAAGCACGAAACGCCTTAACCGACTTTGTCCGCCGCCGGAGGACGTCCATCACGGCCTGATAGATGTACGGTGCGTTTTTTGACGATCTTTGGTTCTCTTCGGACCACTGGTCGTATCCAAGTTCTTTGAATGCAACGTCGTCCATTTTTCCAAGTTCCAGAAGAATTTCACGCATGACTGGCGCACCGATGAATTCCAAGTCATGACGAACAGGCTTTCCGTCGGTGGGCGTAACCGCCGTTCCTCCGGCAGATTTGGAAGGGCGTGGGAATCAGTGGACATTGATCTGGCTTTAAAAGGCCTCCATGGAGAAAACATT
>JBLFXD010000307.1:0-7692 GCA_047611045.1 Planctomycetaceae bacterium
TGACTGACGCTCAGAGCCTGTTTGTGACCGGTTTCTGTCGTCGCCTTTCCGTCCATCCGCGACTGATAACTGATTCCCCTCGCTGCGTCTGGCCCAGATTACAATCTCAAGATAGGACGGCTACCTTGTCGAGTCGTTTGGAAACGAAAGCTCGGATTCAAGCAAGAAGCGGATTGCTTTCGAAGACACCGTTTACGTTGGAGATTACATCAACGATGACGACTTCATTCTTGTACTGCGAACGGAAGGTGGTCGTGAAGACGAAGTCATCCTCGCGATGATTGATCACGAAGTAACGCTGAGAGAATGCTGGCAAACCGTCGAGCGGCGACTGCAGTCCCCTCATAAGCACCGTGTAGCTGAGACTCTGCGGCCGCTTGAGTTGTTGCAGGTTCCGATTCTCGATCTAAATATCGATCACCGGTTCACGGAGCTGGAGAATCAGGTCGTGACTAACATCCCTGGCGAATCGGCATCGACGATTACAGTCGCTAGAGAGACGATCAAATTTCGACTCGATGAAGTTGGGGCAGATTTGCTTTCCCAGGTTGAGATCGTCCGAGTGCTGGGAGATTTCGGAGGTGACGGTGGAGCCGCGTTCGATCCAGAGAAGCCTCGACACTTTGTGTTCGATCGCCCATTCCTTCTGGCGTTGCGTGAGAAGTCGGCGAGTCAGCCGTACCTTCTGTGCTGGGTCGCGCATCCCGATATCATGGTGCCAGCGTCTCCGTCGTCTGGTGTTGGCAACTAAGTTGAGCATTCAAGAGTGTGCCACTGGCTCTGCCAGTGCTTTTTTCCGAAAATCGAGTCATGGTGAATCGTAGGCTGGAACAAGCACAGCGCATTCCAGGATTGTCGTGCTGCCGGAACTGCGTAGAGCTTGTTCCAGCCTACTGTGCGAAATCGGGAAGTTGATTCGGACACAATCGTAGAGTCGGGGAACCTTGATGAAACTTCTGAAAGTAACGTTGTCGTTTTGTGTCTGCCTGATCTCGCTGCTTCATAGGCATCCAGCCGTTGCCGAGAACTGGCCGCAGGCGGCGGGGCCTAATCATGACTGGACGGTCAAAACGGACGGGCTGGTTCCGACTTCCTGGAGTGTCGAGAAGGGTGAGAACATTCGGTGGCGAATGCCTTTGCCGGAGACCGGGCAAAGCGGGATCGCCGTTTGGGGGGATCGAATTTTTCTGACGACGATGAAGCCGCTTGCGGCCGATACGAGGGTTAAGAAAGGCACTGACATTGTTATTTATTGCGTCAGCGCGGCGGATGGAAAGATTCTCTGGCAGCACGATCTGCCGGGCGATCCGAAAGCTCTCAGTATTTACGCATACGGATTCAGTAGTAGCAGCAGTCCGACGCCGATTACTGACGGAAAGCACGTCTGGTTCTGGAATGCCAGCGGGCAGATGGGGTGCTGGACTGTCGGTGGGAAGGAAGTGTGGACTCGCAAGTGGACACCGACGTTGGGGCGGCCGTTCAATAAACAGTACGAGCCGATCAAGATTGGCGACACGCTGATCAATGTTGAACCGCTCGATCCTGACGATCCGAAACGCCGTGAAGACGCCTGGAATTATCTGCGCGGGTTCGACGCAAAGACTGGTCGTTCACTCTGGACAGCTCCCGAAGGGCTGACGCATTACAACACTCCGGTTCTCGGTGTGTTGCCTGATGGTGGTCATGCCGTGCTGGCCGGTCGCGGAGCTCATCACGGTACGCCGGAAGCTCCGGCAGGAGTGACGCTGAGTCGTGTCGATGGCCCGCTCGCCGGCAAGGCTGTTTGGAATTGGAATTCGGAGCCTGATGGCAAGGCACATGTCACCCAAACGTGGGATAAGAAGTTCGCCTACTGGCTGGACGAAACAAGGACAGACCTCGTCGTGCTGAACACGAACGACGGCTCCGAGGCGAAACGGATCTCATGGGTCAAAGATGTCGTCGTGACTTCGTTCGACAGGGAGTCGAAATCGTTTACTCGCCGCGAGGGTGTTGACCTCAGTCAGGAACAACCAGCGATTACCGTGTTTCCTGCCTGGCACGCAAACCTCAGCATTTACCCGTACGTTTACTTTCAATGCTTCAGCTACGAAGGGAAGCGCAAAGGGAAAGCGGTCAAGATGGGGCCGCGAAACAGCGTCGCTCGGATTGATGTTGCGAAAGGTCGCGTCGAGTATCTCGAACTGCCATTCACTATTCCTGAAGTTACCGGTGCCGAGGCCTCGCCGAACGGAACGCTCTATCCAAAGATGACGATCAACAGCCGAGGAAACGACGTCGCCGACGACAAACGTTCGAAACGCGATGGCTGGTGGTGGTGCTTCAACGGCAACACCATCGCCGTCAACCAGTATCTCTACTTCACGTTTATGTGCGGCAAGGTGCAGGTGCTCGACGGGCAGGCCACGGACTTCGACGAGACGGCACTTGTCTCGTTCAACGATCTGGGACGATTCGGCGAAACATGGTCAGCCAACACTCCGAGTTTCAGCAACGGCCGGATCTATCATCGAACGATGAAAGAGCTGATCTGCATCGAGCGTTATAACCAGAGCGAATGAGCAACTTGACTGGACGAAGTTGTGCCCTGGCGATCGGCATTGTTACCTGTTTTTGGATGGTTATTCGGCCAGGGCCTACAGCCCTGTGATGCTGTTTGTGCTGCTGGCGAACTGGTCGGTTTCGATGCCAAGACGCTGCAGCATGCTGACGTAGAGGTTGCTGAGTGGTTTGTTGTTTTCGCGGCTGAAGGCCAGGTGCTGGCCGTGTTTGAAGCCGCCGCCGGCCAGGAGCATGGGCAGGTTTGTGTTTTCGTGGGTGTTCGAGTTGCCCATGTTGCTGCCGAAGAGGATCATCGTTCGGTCGAGGAGTCGGTCATCGTCTTCCTTCTTATCGGCGAGAGTCTGCAGCAGGTTGCGAAGCAGTGACATCTGCTGATGGTCGGCGTCTTCGAGTTGTTTGACCTTGTCTTTCGCCTGGCCGTGATGGCTGAGGTTGTGGTAGTCGGTGGTCGTGTTCTCATTTTCGTGCAGCTTGAATGACGGCGTCGCAAAGGCGTCGACCATCAGCGTAATGATTCGCGTTGAGTCTGATTCGAAAGCCAGTTGAGCCATCGACAGCATCAGATCAAACTTCTCGAAGAACAGTTTCTTGTCGGTGATGTCGCCGGGCGGTGCATGGCTGGTTTCCGGCTTCGGTCGCAGTTCCCACTCGCGAGCCGTCTGGAGTCGCTGCTCGACCTCGCGGACTGACGTGAAATACTGGTCGAGCCGATTCCGATCGTTGTTGCCGAGTCGGCTGCTGAACTGCCGGGTGTCATCCAGGAGGGTGTCCAGAATGCTGCCGCGTTCTTCCAGCCGGTGCAGTTGCCTCGCGACGGCTGCGGAATCGCCCTGCACGAACATCATTCTAAACAGTGCCGAAGCGCTGTCCTGCGCGGGCAGCAGGACTCCGTCACGAGTCCATGCGAGGCTGCGGTTTGCTTTGTCGATGTTGACTCCCAGATTCAGCGTCGGGAATCGGGTGACCTGTCCAAGCTGTTCCGAGGCGAACTGGTCGAGCGAAATCGTGTTGCGAAATCCGCTGCGAGTCGGGCTGCGGGCGCCGGTTAGAAAGCAGTTCTCGGTGCTGTGTCCGCCTTCGACGTCGGGATGGGACAGGCCGCTGAACACGGTGAAGTCGTCTCGGAAACCGGCAAGTTCGCTCAGGTAAGGAGAGAGTCTGTAGTCTCGCCCGGTCGACTTTGGGAAAAAGGGTTCCGGCAGCACTCCCAGGTTGTTCGAAATCAGCAGCATGCGACGCGGTACGGGCTCGTTCGTCGTTTTGCCAAACACAGGCGTCATGCAGTCAAGCGTCGGGAGAGCCAGTGCGACTCCTGCGCTTCTAAGAAACGTTCGGCGAGGCAGCGTGCCGGGGCGAGTTGTGTTTGGTGATTTCATAAATCTATTCACACCCGGAAAGACCGAGGAATATTCTGCTTTGTACCAGGGCGTGGAGCAGGTCTCTGACGCGATAGCCATTGCCGGAGCACGCGTCGAGCATCACTTCGATTTCTGATCGATCAGAAAACCGAACCGGCGTCCCTGTTGAATAAATAGTGAACTGGTGAAGCAGGTTTCGTGCAAGCTGCCGGTCGTTCGAGACCAGAATCTCTTTCAGTTCGTTGATGTCTCGAAAGATGCGACCATCGAGCAGTTGGCCACTTGCATCGACATTGCCTGTCAGCGTGTAGGTGAAATCGTGTCCGGCTCGATCGATGCCGGCAATCTTGTCGACATTCTCAGCGTCGGCATTCTTTTCGTATGTTTCCAGGCTGGCGAGGCCTCGATACCGAATCCGCCAGCTTCCGAAGATGTCGAAGTTTTCCAGAGCGACGCCAACCGGGTCGAAGCGGGCGTGGCAGCCGGCGCAGGATTCGGACGCCGCGTGCAGAGCCAGCAATTCACGGATTGTCCTGGCACCTCGAATGTCGGGTTCGACGGCGGGCACACTGGCTGGTGGTTTCGGCGGAGGTTGACCGATCAGGCGATCCATGATCCACGCTCCGCGTATGACAGGTGAAGTGGCCGTGCCATTTGAGGTGATCTTCAGAACCGCTGCCTGAGTGAGCAAACCTCCGTACGGACTGTCGCCCGGTAGTGTCACTTTTCGCATCGTTGAGCCGGTGAGTGGAGAAAGCTGGTAATGCTTCGCGAGTCGATCGTTTGCGAAAATGAAATCCGTTTTGACGAGCGCGCTGGCTGGAAGATTCTCACGCACCATCGCTGCGAAGAACGCTCGCGTTTCGCGTGCCATCGATTCGACCAGGTAGGCGTCGAAGCGGTATTCGGGGAAGCGGCGGATGTCGGGTTCGTCGCGGTGGATGTTGCGTAGTTCGAGCCAGTAGTCGGTGAAGTGCGTGATAAAACTGTCGAACGCGTCGCCGTTGATGAGTCGGTCAGTCTCGGTGCGGAGTGTGTCCGCATTGCGGAGTTGCTGCTGCCCCGCGAGGGCCATCAATTGCAAATCGGGGCGGCTGTTTGTCAGGAAGTGGGAAAGCCGGGACGCGATGGCAAAGTAGTCGTCGGCTTGCTTCGGTTCCTGGACGTAGATCATGTGTCCGGAACAAAGGAACGCTTTGTATCCCGCCAGCATGGCTGCGGCGAAAGAATCGTTTCCGGCCAGTCGTGAGAGGATGAGTTGTTCATACTTCAGAATGGCTTCATCGGGGACAGGTTGCCGCGCGGCGAGGTTGATGAACCGTCGTAATAATCTCCGAGCGTCGTTGGATGGATTCTCGGAGACAACCGTGACGGGCAAGCCGTCATCGCCCGACGCCGCCCGGATCGGCAGCTCGTCAAACAGGACTCGATGTGACGGCGGTGGCCAGGTTTCTGGTGAGAGTGGTCCTTCGACTTCCAGCCATTGAAAGGCGACGCCGGGTTGGCCGCCTGCTGGGAAAGGCGGGTAACGGTAAGTCGGCGGTCCGTTGTTGACGTTTCTGGCGAGCGGAACCGGCAGGCCCAGCAGGCTGTATTCAAACGTCTCGCGCTCGCGTAGCCGAATGGTGGTTTCGTAGGTTGCCTGCTCGGGCTTAACGTCGATCAGTCCGCCGGTGGCTCGGACGTCTCCTGAAACATCAGGCCCCGATGGCTTGCGAGCACGGAATGTCATCGGCAATGGCTGCGTCGCTGGTGTCAGTGAGAAGCCCGACTGTTGCAGGACGGCTCGGGCTGAGAAGCTGACGCGGTATTCGCCGGGCAATCGCGCGACGAAGCCTTGAGGATACCCGTAGTACGGCCAGTGAGCGGAGCGGAATAGAGCCATCTCGACTTTGGAGTCATCCGGTGCTTCGTCGAGTTGCTTGTTGTCGATTCCTTTCGAGTCTTTGGTGAAGAACATCGCCTGACGATTGCCGAACGTTGACTTGCCGGGGAACAGCTTTGCTCCAACTGCTCGGTATTTGGTTTTGGGAGGCGGTTGGATCCCGCTGGCCATCGCCTGATGCAGTGCGGCTTCCGCTGCGTCAAGGTAAGCAATGAGCTGGACTCTGGAGATGTCCAGCGATTCGGTCGTCTTGTTGAAATGGTGACTCTCGCGGTCCTCCGGAAGCATGTCCCGAATGTCGAGATTCGGTAGCGACAGGACGTCTCGCAGGTTCTGCTGATACTCGTCACGGTTGAGCCGTCGGATTGGCCCTCGACCTTGCTCGGCAACTTCTGCAAGGTCCGCTTCATGAATCGCGTTTGAAAGGTGCTTCAGGAATGCAGCCCGATCGGCCGGCGCAAGGCTGCCAGCGTCCGGCGGCATCTCTCGATCTCTGACGCGATCGTGGATGTGAATCCAGCGACTTCGAACGTCGGAGTTTTTCGGCTCAAGAGTCAGCGTCGTGAGATTGAGTTTTCCTTCTGACGTTTCGGCGCTGTGACATTCCGAGCACGAATGCTGAATCACATTTTCGATGATCGTCGTCGCGGTCTGGTCGGCTGGCTCCACCGCCTTCGCAGTGACTGAGACTGCGAAGGCGAGCGTAATCACACATTGAAATGTGGCCGGTCTTTGACCCATTGCTCAAGCCTGTTGAAGTTGCATTGTCGTAGTCTGAGTTGCCGCTCCACATCCTGATTCAAGGCGACGCGAGATTGTAGGGTATGTCAAGCGCAGCGCCGGCGTACCATCCTAAGTTGCACGCCGATCACCCATGAATGGTACGCCGGCGCTGTGCTTGACATATCCTACGGAAACTGGGCTACTTCAAGACTCACGTTTCGGCATCGCTACCTGGCGAAGTAGCCATGCGTCCGATCGCCGGCGCTGATCAGATACGCGGTCAGGTCGAGAATCTCATCCTTCGTCATGCGGTCGAACAGGCCAGTGGGCATTGGCGACGTTTTCGAGACGATCAAACTGTCGATCGTCTTGCGGTCGATGGCGACCTGCTTGTTCGGCACGGTCAAGTCTGTGTTCAGCATGAGCGAGTCGCCGTTCAGGTTGACGACGACTCCGGTGTGGACGAGTCCGGCGTCGGTGACGACGGTGACGGCCGAGAACTGCTCGTTGATCACCTTGCTCGGGTTAATGACCTGGTCGAGCAAATCGTGTGAGGAGTAACGACGCCCGGCTGACGTGAGGTCCGGCCCGGTCATACCACCCTGATTGTCGAATCGGTGGCAGGCGTAGCAGCCAGCGGCGGCGAACATTTTCTGGCCGTTGGCGTAGTTGCGGTTTTTCAGTCCTGTTTTCGCGGCTGAAGACAATTCTTCCAGCGTCCACTTGGTTGACTTGCGACCGGCGAAAACTTCTCCGAGGTTGTCGAGGACCGACTTCGTCTCGGCCTTCTTCGCGAGGAGTTCAGCCATCGATGCTTTTTCAGAATCACTCAGAGACGCCACGGCATCGTCACGAATGAACTGAATGAACTTTTCGAAGCTCGCACCGCCTCGGTAGTTCGCGGCCTTGAGAAACCACTCGAAGTACGCAGTTCGCAGTTCTGGAGTCCAGCCTGTTTTGAGCAGTCGGATCGACCGTGCGTATTGCATCTGCTCTTCCTGAGCCGGCGCGGCGGCGATCAGGGCCATGCTTTTTTCGGCGGTGTTTGGAGCCTGCAGCCAGGCAAGCGTTTCGCACAGCAGCCAGTTCAAGTCGGCTGACTTTGCCGGGAACACCGGATCAAGACTGTCGATCAGCTGCTTGACGATGGCGTCATCAGGTCGA
>JBLFXD010000308.1:0-7684 GCA_047611045.1 Planctomycetaceae bacterium
CTGGAGCGGGTGTCGCTGTCCGGCTTTGCCAACGGAGTTGACTCGCGGAAATGAGTCCTCAGGCAGTACGAGGCTGATCATTGATTCGCTTCGCAGCTTGGCGTTCTCGACGAGCGGTCGCGTTCCTGTCTTGCGGCCGAGTTCGGCGACAGCATCGTTGATCAACACGCTGGACGACCGTCGAAACTCGCCGAGCATCGTTTCGTCGCTGTCGACTTCTACCGTTTCGGCTCCGGGGGCCGCTGTTTGGTCAGCGATCATTTTGCCGAACGATGAAACTCTGGACTTCAGAAATCGAATGGCGTCGGCAGTCGCGAGGAACGCGGCCGGGTTGCGAGTGCCGAGCCAGTTGAACTCGTCTTTCCAGCTCGGCTGCCGACCGCCGATGCTGCCGCCCCAACTGACGATGGCCGGTTTGATGTGCTTCTGCTGGCGCGGGGCGACGTAGAGGAAACCGCTGCCGAACGGTGCGCTCAGCCACTTGTGGCAGCTGGCGGTGTAAAAGTCGCAGTCGAGTTTTCTCAGATTCAGTGGCAACATCGCGACGGCGTGTGGACCGTCGATGCAGACCGGGATGCCGAGTTCTTTCGCGCGGCGGCAGATTTCTTTGACGGGCATGACCAGGGCGGTGGGTGAGGTCACGTGGCTGACGACGATCAGTTTCGTGCGACGCGTCACTCGAGCAAAAAGTTGTTCGACGATTGAATTCGGCTCAGTAAACGGCGAGGCGAATTCGCAATTGACGAGTCTCGCTTTGGCCTGCTGACACGTGCGTCGCCACAGGCGAGTGACGGCACCGTACTCGTGGTCGTTGATCAGGACTTCGTCGTCGGTATCAAGTCGCGTTGAGGCGGCGACGACGTTCATGCCGAACGTCGCGTTGTCGACAAAAATGAGGTTGCCGCGAGACGTTCCGACGAAATCAGCAAGTACGGAAAGCGAGTCTTCAAGGGCAGGCTCCATCTCGCGGATGAAGAAGTTCATCGGCTGTCGTTCGAGCTGCCTTGTCCAGCGTTCGTACGAATCCTGAACGACGATCGGCGACGGGCCAAACGATCCGTGATTCAGGTACGCGACGTCTTCCGGGAGATTCCAGAGATCTCGCCACGGCGATCGATCGACCGTCTTGCCGGTGGTTGCGGAGTCGTCGGTCATTCGGTGGGCTCTGACTTCATCGTGGCAAGGTGCCTGCGAAGTTCGGACGCGGTCGGGATTCCGCTGTGCGTTGCCAGAACCTGCCCACGACTGTTGAGGAGGATCGTTGACGGCAGAACGTCGGCTCCGTCGCCTGAATTCAGGATCGCTTCGACGGTAGATCGGAGTGCGGCGTCGGGTTCAGCGGCAACCGGATAGTCGATGTTGAGTCTCGTGACGAATCCTCGCAGATCGTCAGCAGGGTCTTCGGGATCTCCGGCGAAGCCGATGAACGACACGTCTGTCGCCTCGAACTCTTTGCTCATTTCTTTGAGCAGTGGCTGATGCTTCGCGCACGACGCACACCAGCTTGCCATCGTTGTCAGCACGACGAGTTTTGAGTCCTCGGCACGAACGCTGTCGGGCGATGCCTCGGCTGCGGCTGCAAGTTCTGCTGGCGTCAGAGCTGGTAAAGAATCGTTGTTCTGATTGCTGGCGGTCAGGTGACCAGCCGGCGCAATATCAATCGGTACTCGTCGATAATCGGTGACGGTGATTCCCGATGAATTACTGCCGGGTTCGGTTGCTGGCGGCTGGCTGGTCGCTGCCGGACGCTCGAACAGGACGATCAGTTTTCCGGCGGCGACGTCTGAAAAATGCTGCTGGATTCCGGATGGCCAGGTGACGGAAAGTTGCTCGATCGTTGTTACGTCACCCAGGCCGATCAGCATGGTTGACGTGTTCTGTCCGGCGAATCCCTGTCCACACAAATGCTCGCGAGTGATCTGTCGGTCTCCGGCCTGCACAACGACTCGCGTTCCAAAACCGTTGCGGTTTGAAAACTGCGGCGAGGCTTCTGCAGAATCGTTTCCGCCGACGAATTTCAAAGCGATGAAGTTGCCGGCTTTTCGGTCGGCGTCGCCAGTCTTGTTTCGATAGAGCTGGAGCAAGGGCCGGTTGCTGTTGACGACAGCCAGGTCGTGTCGCCCGTCGCGGTCCATGTCCAGCCAGACGGAGACGCGGCCGTCTGACGGTGAGTCGACTCCGGAGATGCCGGAGACATCCAGAAAACTGTCGCCGTGGCCGTTGAGGAAGAGGCGATTCCGCTCGCTGCCGCTGAAAGGGTGAGTGATGTTGGAAAGGTCTTTTTCGTCTTCTTCCCAGCTTTGTTTCTCTTCCTCAGTCGCGTGTCCGCCACCGAGTTGAAGGTTTCCGTTAAAGTCACGCCGCACGACCGTGCGCCACCAGAGGCTTCACAAATCAACCTGCACGGCGACTTCCGGCGGTGCCGAGTAGTAGCCGCTTAAGGCGTGCACATCGAGCCAGCCGTCGTTGTCGAAATCGACGAACTGACCGGACCACGACCACCCTGCTTTTTCAACCTGCAGGGCGGGAGCTTCGAGCCCGGAGACTTTCTTGAAGTCCGCGTCCGTGTTGTGAAACAGCGAATTGCCTCGCGCCATCATGGCGAATCGATCGTCGATGTCTTTAAGCGATCCGGTAATTCGCCGGCCGGCTTTGCTGAACATGTTGGAAACGTAAAGGTCGTTTCGGCCATCGTTGTCGTAGTCGCCCCACGCCGCACCCATGCCGAATCCGATGTCCGTCGTGCCGGATTCTTTTGCGACATCAACGAAACCGGCGTCACCATCGTTTCTCATCAGCGAGTTCACCGCGAAGTCGTTGGCGAGATAGAGGTCGGGGTCGCCATCGCGGTCGTAGTCGCTCCACGATCCCTGGTAAGTATGCCGCCAGACGGCGACCATTTCGTTTTCTGGAGCGGTTTCGAATCGTCCGCCGCGGTTTACCAGCAGCAGGTTCGGCGGGCCGTAATTGTTGAGGAATCTGTGGTATTTGTACTTTGAACTTGAGATGCGTTTCGAAACTTCAGCGGACGTTTCCTCCGGCAGGAAGTCACTGAGCAGGCCTTTGGCGTCGGGATTCTGAAGTGGTGGCCCGCGCATTCGGAGTTCATCTTCCTGCATGTTGGCGGCGTAGGTTGAGAAGTAGACGTCGAGCAGCCCGTCTCCGTTGTAGTCGGCAGCGGAAACCGAAGTCACCAGTGCTGGAAGCTCGCCGTCGACCAGCGTTTTTGTGCGGTCGACGAAGTGGCCGTCGTCATTCTCGAAGTACTGACTGGAGACGAGACTTCGGCCGAGCATGAGATCGTCATCGCCGTCGTTGTCGAAGTCGGCGAAAAGGGCACTTGTGCAGTGACCGTCGATGTCCAGGCCGTACTGCGGGGCAACGTCTTCGAACGACCCGCCTTTGTTGTGCAGAAGAATGTTCTTTCCCCATCGCGCCATGACGTAAACGTCGTCGAGACCGTCCTGATCGATGTCGACGACCGAAAGCGACGGGTGCCGATCCTGCGAAACGACAGAGAAGTACGGATGCGGGCCTTTCCACTCTTCGTGTTTAGAAAGTGCCTCGTAGCGACTGAGGATGTGCCGCTCGTGAATGCTGTCTCGCAGTCGACCTCGAAGTTCGGCATCGGGAACGACTGTGTCGAGCGACTCTGCAAAGAAGGGCTGCTCGGCGAGAATCGTATCGAGCTTCGTTTGCGACCATTCGACAATCTGCCACTGGTCTGCTGTTGCCGGTTTGGCGGCGGACGTCTCGTTGTCGGCTTTTTCAGTTTTGCCGCTTGAAGCCTCTCGCGATTTGGCCTGAGACCGCCAGCTGATGCTTTGCTCGGCTTTTACCAGAACAAGCCGCCCGGATTTGTCGCGAGCCAGACCCTCGAAGGCAACGTCTGAGTGCAGCAGGTTTTCGTCGACATCGTCAAAGTGACTTCGCACGAATTTGAAGCCGGCTCGTTCGAAGTAGTCGACAGACTCGAACAACGCACGCCAGAGTGAGATCTCTTCGCGAGGCGTCTTCGTCACAGCGCCGTCGACTGCCCAGGAAAACTTGCGAAGTTGCAGCTCGGGGAGATTCTTTATCTCGTGCGGTGCGTGGTTGGTCAGGTCTTTGATTGTCGCGTGGTTGGCAAACAGTTCGACTCCGAGCGCATCGGGCAGTGAGAGATTCAACACGCTGGTGTTGAGAAGTTCCTTCAGACGCGGCGTCAGATCGAGAATCAGACCTTCGCTTTCCATCAGCCGATTGTCGGGTAGCGTTTCGATCGGCGGATCGAATTCGATCGTTATCCAGCGCCGCGCCGCTTCACCGGCCCCGATGATGAGCACGCCGAGCAGAAGTACAAAGGGCAATCGATTCGGTTTCGGCGAAGGCATCGGTTCGGATTTGCTGGGAGACGGATCGGTCATTGAAGTGTGTCGCATGTTCCTTTGAGCTTGATGAGCCGACGAAACGGTCGCCGACGCCCGCAAACAGGATACGTATCGGACACTCTTCGTAACAGCGGCTCGCGGTCCTGCGCAATCTCGTACGACTGTCCAATCAACCTTTCCTGTTGCGTTGATCGTATCAGAGTGTGCCGATACGATCGTGCCGTCAGTTCTCAATGAGTGTTTGTATGGAGGGAGCCATGCCCCGCGGCGGTGTTCAGAAACCTGCGCCGCTGACCGGACACGCCTTGCGAAATGCGAATCTGCGTCAGCGATCGCTGAAACGGTCAAAGAGTGCCCCGCCGCTTGCTCGGAAAGCTGTCGAGGTACGCGTTTCGGACCTCGGGATGACACGGATCGAGCTTGCGCGACAGTCCGGTATCAGCCGCGGAGCTCTGCGGGATCTCGAACTGGGCATTCACACGCCGACCCGGAACACGCTCGAACGATTCATCGAATTCAGCGACGAGGCCGGCGTTTCCGAAGAGCGTCTGGACGAACTGCGCGATCTTTACGCCGGCCCGGCGGACTCGATGGAAAACGTGATCGCGCGGCTGGAGCTGAAGGCTGGTTCGTCGCCGCGTCTGGCGAAGAGAGTCGGCGTCAGCGCGGCCACACTCTGGGAATACCGCCGCGGAAATTTTCCGGTACCGCACGAAATCCTGCGGAAAATGTGCGAGACGTTGAAGGTCGAATTCGAGCGGGTCGAACCTGTCTGGCAGGATTCGGAGCGCGAACGATTTCTGAAACGCGGCTTTCCCGAGTCTCTGGCTGAGTTCTGCATGTTGAGACTGCGAGCGGGACATGCCGAGTCGGATCTGCTGGAGCTTGGTCTGGGGACGGCACAGCTGCGACGGTTGTGCTACCTGGAGTTGCTTCCGTGGGCACGCATTGCCAGCGTCGCCAGAACGATGTGCCGAAACGATGACGAGCTGCGGCAGCTGCGCGAGCTGTGGCAGGAAGACTATCGCCGACAGAAGGACGAAGGGCTGCACGCGTTCGGTTTGCAACTCAAGAAAATGCGCGAGCAGCAGGGCATCACTCGGCGGGAAATGTCGGACCTGTTTCTGGTCGGCGGCAAGAAGCCGGCACGGATCATTAAACATATCGAAGAGGACGGGCACTATTCTCAACAGGCGTTTCCGTCGGGACTGATCGCGCTGCTGGCGGAATCGCTGATGTCTTCGGCGAGGTCTACAAGTTCAGATGCTGATCCGACGGCTTTGCGAAACGGTCATTCGAAAACTCGCAGCAACGGAACGGCGATCGCGGCAAACGATGTCGTCGCTGCCAATATTGAGTCCGATGAGGATCGCAAAGAAGCCGCGATTGCAGACGTCGCCAGCCGGCTGGCGATCGAAGAGTGTCTCGAGTTGAGAAAACTTTGGGAGCAGCGACGAATCCGATTTCACCTGCGACATCGGCCGGAAATGCAGCTTGATCTTCGGCTGCAACGGGAGTTTTTTGGTTTCGATGTGAACGACGCGGCCCGAATACTTGGTTATACGAGTCTTGAATATCAGAAGATCGAACGCGGGATCGAACAACTTTCCGACTCGGCTCGAAGCCGGATTATCGAAGCGTTGGCCGAAGCTGGGTACAAAAAAGTCGCCGAGATTTTTGAGCGGCGGAGTCAGCGCGATTCAAAACGGGTCGCGTGGAAATCTCCGAGTTCCGTTTCCGGGATGATCCGACTGCTGGCAGTTCGCGAAGGCGGGCTGGTGCCACTCAGTCGAAAGTTGAGAGACTCGGAACTTGCAGGAATCTCACCGCCAAGACTGCGGTCGTACCTTCAGGAAGAAGAGACGCCCAGCTGGTCGTTGCTGCACGGAATTGCGGAATCGTGCGGCGTCAAGAACCTCGGCGAAGTCCACATCAACTGGATTCATCGCTACCGCGAACAGCTCAAGCAGAAAAGCGATTCAGCGCTGGCCGTCGAGCTGCGGTTGCTAATCGCCGAAGTTGCGCCGACGTTGCGAGCGTTCGCCAAACGGCTGCCGTTTAATTATTCCGTCCTGCTCCGCGATCTTTATCGAGTGGAAGCGAAGGACCCGATCAAGTGGCCGCACGTCGAACGGCTGCTTCGAGCCGCTGGCCTGCCGTCGTCTTCAGAGCGCTGGCGAGTGATTCTGCGGCTCTGGGAAGCTCAGAATTGAGTAGTTGGCCGGCTTCTATCTTCGAATCGAACTGAGGTTCGTTCGTGCCGTTGCACTCTCGCTTTGAATTCTGATGAAGAAGATTTTGCGATCGCCGTCTCCGATGATGTACTGGTCACGAACTTTGTGTGACTCATGGGCCGACACCGTTTCGGCAGTGACCTGCAGCGTGTCCGTCATGCCAAATGAATCGACGACTCGATACTCACCGGCAACGATTCCGGTGGGCATCGGGTAGCTTCGCGAGTTTCGGCCTTGTAGCGCGACCGCCTGAAATGCCGGCACCGACTCGTAGCTCGTTACTTCTGCATTGGCAGCGGAATTAACCGGGGCCGCAGAGTTAACCGGCTCTGTTGACGCCTGACCAGCATTGGCAACCGATGTTGAAACGCCCGCTCGACGAGCCAGCCAGTGGTCGTTGCCGGCGTCGGTCGGGGGCGAGTCCGACTCCCACATGGCAGCGAACATTGCGACGGCAAGAAACAGGACGCCCACTCGAGCGGCTGCATCGGCCGATTGCACCAGATTTGTTTTGAAGTCGCTCATAGTCAGGTCGGCTCAACAATTCTTCTGGATCACCAATCAATCGCTCACCGGTTGAGCGTCTGGACGGACGCGTCGTGGAAGGTGGCGGAGACAGTTTCTGCTGAGGATGTTGATCGGGTTCGCACGGTTGGAAACTTTCAGCAAAGTCAATCGGTCAGTGAAGCCGGGGAATCGATTGGCGAGTCGTCCGTTTGTGACGGAAATACGCCCGAGTCGGTCGGGGAGTCTGACTCAAAGCCTGACATTACCGAGATCGCTGAATGCTCGGCTTTCGATGGTTGACGGTTGCTCTGTCATCACCGACCAGCGATCCTTGCAGATTCGGAAGAATCGGTACGATCAATCATGTGTGATGCCGTGCTCTTTCACGCGTCGGTCGAAATAATCATCTCGAAAATCATCAGGATCACTTTTCATGTCTGATCTGCCTTTGCAGGGCAAACGAGTTCTCGCCTTTGTGGGAGACATCTACGAAGACCTCGAACTTTGGTATCCGAAGCTTCGGCTGATCGAGGCGGGAGCTGAAGTCGTCATTGCCGGGCCAGAAGCCGGACA
>JBLFXD010000309.1:0-7679 GCA_047611045.1 Planctomycetaceae bacterium
GGCCAACAAAACGTTTCAACGTTACGAGGGCGAACTATCAGCACTCAGTCCTCTGAGGTCACAAATCGCGACTAACATCGAATTCGCCTTTCAGGCCGCTGAGGATGACACCTTTGCAACATTCATCGCCGCCGCACCGGGTCTGCTGGAGAACGCCTACTTCCTGAAACTCTGTCGGCAAAATGCAAAGTTAAGGCTGCCCAAAGAGCAGGAACTTCTCGCCGCAGAACTGGATGTCGACGGCCTGCACGCCTGGGGGCGAGTTTACGATCGGCTTTCCGGCGGACTCCGCATCCAGGTTCAGGAGCGCGGTGAATTTGTCGAGCGATCGCCTGGACAAGTGCAGTTTGATATGCCCGAGCGGGCTATCCGAGAGAACAACTATTACGCCGCCGACAAAGCATGGTCGAGCGTTTCGGATCCATGCGCCGAAGCTATCAACCACATCGCGGGCAGCCGGTTGTCAAAATATCGACGGTTGGGTGTTGACCATCTCGCCGCGCCGCTCAATCAGAATCACATGATACGAGAAACGCTCGACACCATGTGGAGTACCGTCACGCAGCGAAAGTCGTGCGTCGCCGACTACTTGAAGAAGAAGGCCGAATTGCTCGGCGTCGAGCGGCTGTCGTGGTTCGACCAACAGGCTCCGTTGCCAGCAACCGGCGGAGCTCCAGCTTCTGCACTGACGTACGACGAAGCCTGTGATCTGACCATCAAAGCATTCTCAGAATTCAGCCCGGAACTGGGCGACTTCGCACGCATGGCGATTGCCGAAAAGTGGATCGAGGTTGAAGACCGCCCTGGCAAACGGCAGGGCGGATTCTGCACCGACCTGCCGACTCGTAAACAGTCCCGCATCTTCATGACGTTTACGCGGAGCAATGACAGCATGTCGACGCTCGCTCATGAACTCGGCCATGCTTATCACACATGGGTGCTGCGAGATGAACCTGTCTTCCAACGCGACTACCCGATGAACCTCGCCGAGACGGCGTCTACGTTCGCTGAATCAGTGCTCGGCGAAAGTCGTCTGGCAGCGGCATCCACCGACCGAGAGAAGCTGGAAATCCTCGACGGGATGCTCGGCGATTCAGTCGCCTTTCTGATGAACATCCACGCGAGATTCATCTTCGAAGATAACTTTCACACCGAGCGAGCAGCTGGCGAGGTCTCGGCAGAACGACTGTGCGAACTGATGAAGGCAGCTCAGCAGGAAGCCTATTGCAACGCTCTGGCCGACGACGGCTGGAATCCGAGTTTCTGGATCTCGAAGCTTCACTTCTACATCACCGACTGGCCGTTCTACAACTTCCCATACACCTTCGGGTATCTGCTCTCACTGGGCACCTATTCGCTGGCGAAGGACTCAACAGATTTTCCAAAACAGTTCCGCGACTTTCTGATCGCCACCGGCTGCCAGGACACAGAGGCCGCTGTTGAGTCGTCATTCGGCTACGATCTCCGCCAGCCCGACTTCTGGAACCGCAGCCTCGACATCGTCGAACAGCGAGTCGAACAGTTTCTACAGATTGCCAGCAAAGCTACGTAAATGGAGCCACTGATCATGAGCGATGATTACGAAAAAGGTTATGCGCAGTTTGCTCAGATGGTCGGCGAAGAAAACATCGAGCAACTGACGGCTCGCTTTCGGTCCGTCTGTCCGGACTTCGAGACAGAAGTGGTCTCTGTGGTCGGTGGTCGATTTTGGACTCGCGAAGGCATCGACCTGAAAACTCGATCGCTGTGCAGCATCTGCATGCTGGCAGCGCTGGGCCGTAACAACGCGTTGAAGCTCAATCTGCAGATGGCCATGCGAAACGGAGCGAGCGTCGAGGAAATCTGCGAGGCGATCATGCAGGTCGCCGTTTACGCTGGCTTCCCTGCCGCATGGGACGCTCTTGAAAAGCTCGAAGAGGTTCTGGCGATTTCCGACTGATCGTCGCGCTTTTCGATGACGTTTCGGTGCTGGAACTAATCCGTCGCCTTCTTGTTTCTGGCAAAGTTGTTCTTACCGGTCTTACCCCTCTTCTTCGCGCCCGGTCGCTCGTCCTTTTTGGGCCCGTAGGTCGCGATCAGGACTTCGTCGACTTTTGCTCGGTCGTTGCGATTCTGAAAGGCAGCCAGCATCGGATCTTCGGTCTTCTTCATCTGCGCGACCAGTTTGCTCTGCAGAGCCTTCACTGTTTCTGCATGAGTCGGGTCTGCCATCAAATTGTGAAGACAATCTGGATCGTTCTTCAGGTCGTAAAATTCTTCGGCGACTCGGTACCGAAACAGGTCGACGCGAGCTTTGATGGCCGGGTCGGTTTCGGCAGCTTTGTTCATCGCGGCCATCGTCAGGCCCTCGTTGTTGTTGCGGTACCAGAATTTTCCGTCGCTGAACGGGTTGTAGATGTAGCCGAAGTTTGCATTCAGAACGCACCGCATCGGCACGGCGGCATTGCCGGCTTTGGAGTCGATTTGCGTGAAGACGTGGTCACGCCCTTCCTGCGTTTGTCCCTTCAGCAAGGGCAGAAACGATCGTCCGTCTAAACCGGACGGACCAGTAACTCCCGATGCTGCCATGAACGTCGGGAAGAAGTCGACGACCGACACGAAGTTCCGATCATCTCGCGTTCCCGGTTTAACGACTCCGGGCCAGCGAACCAGCAGCGGGCTGCGAGTGCTGTGAAACCAGGCGTTGCACTTTGCGAACGGAACGGCGATTCCGTTGTCCGTGATGAAGAGAACGAGCGTGTTGTCGGCCTGCCCCGACTCCTTCAAAGCCTGCATCACCTTGCCAAAGGTGTCATCAAGTCGCCGGGTGGAATTCAAATAGGTTGCCAGCTCCTCGCGAACGCCAGGCAGGTCCGGAAGAAATCCGGGGACGGCAACTTCTTCCGGCTTGTAAACTCGCGAAGGCATCGCCGCACCCTTCGTGAGTTTTTTCGGGTTGCAGTAGGGCCGGTGAGGATCGTGCGAATTCACCATGAAGTAAAACGGCTTCTTCGCTTCTTTGGACTCTGTAAGAAACACCTGACTTCGCTCATAGTAAATGTCCGGGTTGCGGCCGTTGCCGAGGTCTTTCTGGTCGAAGCTGTAGTCCCACTTCATCGATTGCTTCGGTGTCGAATGTGGGACTTTGCCGAGAATTCCCGTGTGATAACCAGCGGCCTTCAGAGTGGTCACGATGTCGGGCACGTCTTCGCGAGCCGGCATGAAACCCATCGCTCCAGACCGATGGCTGTATCGGCCAGTGGCGATGACGGCTCGGCACGGAGCGCCGATTGCGACGTTCACGTGAGCCTTGTTGAACAGCAGGCTCTCGGCGGCAAACGCGTCGAGATTCGGCGTCAGATCCAACGGCTTGCCGCCGTAAACACCCAGCGATTGAGCATGAAGGTCGTCCGCCGTGAACAGCAGAATGTTCGGGCGGTCTGCTGCCGCAAGGGTTCCGGCAAGGCAGAGGATCAGTAACGCAGCGTGGAGCAGTTTCATAGGGGCAGACTCTTTGCTAATTCGTGAGTTAAGGATCGGAGTGACGCTTCGCTTCGGAACGTGTTGAGAATGAGTGCCCAAATTGATGAGCCGAAGGCGCTAGCCTCGGGCATGTCCGGTATTCATCATGGCCCGCGGCTAGCGCCGTCGGCTCACTACGCCTGCCTCATCAAATCGAAACGTTGTTTCGAGGACGTTCCTTATCTCTCGGCGTGAAGTTGGTCGATCGTTCCGTTGCTGTCTGCGAAACGTTTCATGTCGAGCCCCATCATCCGAGCCTGCGTCAGCCACAGATTGGCCAGCGGCGTCCCCTCGGGCATGTTGATGTGCTGCCCGGACTGAACTCGCTTTCCGCCGCCCGCGACGATGATTGGCAGGTCGTTGTACTGGTGCGTCGATCCGTCGCCCAGGCCCGATCCGTATGTGAACAGCGTGTTGTCGAGCAGCGATGTTCCGTCGGATTGCTCAATCTGGTCCATCTTCTCGACAAGGTAAACGTACTGCTCCATGTGAAAGCGATCCACTTTAAGCAAGTCGTCGATCATCTTCGTCTGGTTATGTGACATGCCGTGATGACTTCGAGGCGTGTCGAACAGAATTTCGAACATGTACGGCGTGTCCCAACGCTCGGGGCCGATCATAAACGTGGCGACGTTTGTCAGCCCCGTCTGCAGCGCGACAACCATCAGGTCGCCCATCAGGCGGATGTACTCTCCACGCGGCAGGTGCGATTCGGCCGGCTCGTCGAAGTCCACTTTGGACAACTCGGCCTTCATCGTTTCGAGCCGGTCCATCTGAGTCTCGATCGTTCGGATCGATTCAAAGTACTCGGCGAACTTCTGCCGATCGGAGTAGCCAAGGTCCTTGATCAGTGATCTCGCATCTTCAAGTACCAGATCGGTGACGTCGCGGTATCGATCGATTTCCTGCGTCGAAAACAGCCGGTGATACATCTTGCGAGGATCGCGAATCGACGGTGCAAGATGCCCGGTTCCGTACCACGAGATATTGTCAAAGTAGATCGATTCTTTGTTGTCGCGATGGCTGTTGCAGCTGAATTCGAGTGTCCGGAACGGCGTTGTCGTTCCCACATGGTCAGCCACGAGATGGTCGAGAGTTCGATTCAGCGGCCACGCCGTGCCTTTGACGGTGTAGGGCTCGGCACTGCTCAGATAACACGATGCACATTGTGCATGCACGTCGGTGCCTTGCTGAAAGGTCCGGTCCATGCCGGTAATCAGGTTGACCTTGCTCTTGAACTTTTCCAGTGGCTGCATGGTTGGAGTGAGCTGTTCAAGCGGCTTGACGCTGAACTTCGGATCCTGCTTACCGAGTGAGTTCATCACGTTACCGAGGTTGCCCTTCGGAATGATGTCGTCGGCTTCGCCCGGAAAGAAGCCTCGCCGTACCACTCCGATCGGCACGTAGAAGTGAGCCATCCGTTGCACCACTGATTTCGTCGGCGAAGCGCTGCTGACACTTTCCATCCACGGCAGAGCCAATGCGGCACCACCAACCCCACGCAGGAACTTTCGTCGTGACAATGATTTCATCGTACTACCACTTCGGAACTGTGATTTATCAATCAGCAGGACAGTAGGCTGGAACAAGCTCTGCGCAGTTCCGGCAATTCGATTCGAGTTATTGTTGATTTGCTGAAATTGATTTCGGATTACTCTTACTCATGAACGGTTTGCTCAGGATGACCTGTTTAAGCAGCGTCTGAAACCTGTAGCCATCCTGGGCGGTCGCTTGAGCGATTTCGTCGAGGGCGATCTCGTCTGACGCCGCCAATTCGCGAGCCAGGCCGAATGACAGAAGGTGTCCGGCCAGTGCTCGGGCGAAACGATCTTTCTCGACCAGTATCGCGTCTTTGAACTCAATGACGTCGGAAAACTCGTGCTTTCGGAACAGTGTTCCGGACATGTCGACGTCTCGACCGTTGTCGTACTCGTTTCGCCAGACTCCGATCGGATCGTAGTTTTCGAGGGCGAATCCGAGCGGATCGATCTGCTCGTGGCAGCCTTTGCAGTCTGCGCGTTCTCGGTGCAGTGCCAGGCGTTCTCTTAGCGTGAGGTGTTCTTCGCCGGCCGACGGCTTCTCACCAAGAGGTGGAACATCGGCCGGTGGCGGCTCTGGCGGATTGTTGAAAATGACCGTCGCGACCCAAGCTCCGCGTGTAATTGGCTGAGTTCGCTCCGGGCCGGAAGTCATCGTCATGACAGCCGCGTTTGTGATCACTCCGCCATTTCGTCGATCGGTGACGGGGACTCGTGTGAAGTTCAGGACTGTGACTGCTCCACCCGGCCTCTTGCCACCAGGTCGCGGGTCACTGGCGAGTTCTGCGTACGCATCTTCCAGAAGATTGGACCGGTACATGAAGTCCGAGTCGATCAGTTGGGTGATTGGCTGATTCTCGATCAGAACCGTTTCGAACAGGAGCAGCGGTTCCATCATCATGTGCATGCTGTCGCGATATTTTGAGAAGTAGAAGTTCGGGTACTTCTCGCGATTCGGCACCGACGAAATGATCCGTTCCAGCTGCAGCCACTGAGCCGGGAAGCTGTCGCAGAATCGTTTCAGTTTTCGATCCTTCAACATCCGACTGAACTGAGCGTCGAGCATCTCCGGCTTTGATAATTCACCCGATGCGGCCAGCCCGAGCAGTTCCTGATCGGGGATGGCGCCCCATAGAAAGAACGACAAACGTGAGGCGAGTTCAAAGTCGTCAATCGATTCTGCCGTTTCGCTGACGCCGGACTTGTCGTACAGATAGAGGAACTTCGGCGACGAGATCGTCGCTGCTGCAACCGACTTCATCGCTTCGGTAAAGGGAATGCCCGTGTCGAGTTGCCGATCCACAAAGCTGGCGTATCGATCAAGCAACGCCGGCTCGACGGAACGTCGGAAAGCTCTTGTCAAAAACGGTTCGAGCCGTCGCCGAATTTCGTCCTTCTGATCCGCTTCTGAGTCAGGTGCTTCGAAGAAAGTTTTCCAGACGCCAACATTCTTCGAAGTGAAGTCTGGGCTTTGGGTCACCGACTGACCGAGCTTCAGGAACGCTTCCATCAGCAACGGCGACAACGACAGATGGTCGCCTCGATTGTCGAAGCCATGTTCGGCTCGGAGGTCCTGAGGAAAAGCGGCGACACCGGCGAGACGCCGTTCAATCATCTGCGACTTACCCAGCGGACGACTGCCAACCGTCACGACGTCTGCCATCTTGCCGGTCTCAGGTTTGAAGTACCCATTATGCTCTCGCATCATCCGCTCAGGCAAAGTGAAGACGATGCAGTTTAGATCGAACAGGTCGACGACGGCGTTGTTGTACTGAAACCGGTTCATCCGCCGGATTGGAGCGTGGGGAAACGTCTTTTGCCTTGAGATGGCCGCATGCAGAATCTTGCGAAGTTCCGAGATCATTCGCTGTCGGAGTTTCGGATCGAGCGGCGGCTCGCCTTCGGGCGGCATTTCTCCCAGATCGAGCACTTCAATCAGCGAACGGACCAGCTCCGGATTGTCATCCAGATCGCGGCTCTGCAACTTCAGCAGATTGAGGTCGCCTTCTAATTCGTCAGCGTTCGCGCCGTGACACTTCGCACAGTGTTTCTGAACGGTCGGCGCGATGATTTTCGCAAAGGAATCGCCATCTGCTGAGAAGGCTTCCGCAGCCACGACGCCGTGTGACAACACCAGTACGATGAATACGGTACTCAGAGATTTCGTTGGCAGTCGATTCCGCATAGGGAACTGTCCACGACGTTGGTCGGAAGGTGGGATGCAAATTACGCAGGAGCGACGCTCGGCGAGGGAGATTCGACCCGCAAATCCTACCCGAATCTCACAGTGATTTCGCACATTGCGCAGCGTCAGGCTTAAAAGCGATGATTACAGAGCAGTCATGCGAACGATGAGCGGTTGCAGGGCGACATGGTACTGATTCATTGGACAATGCAACGGCGGACTTTATTGTCACCTCTCCCCTGCGGGGGAGATGGTCTCAGCTGCGGGTGAGGGGCTGCTGCGTTTGCACTCAATCAGATGGCGAGCCTTTTGAAACCGAAACCCTCACCCGGCCCTGAGAGGCCGACCTCTCCCGCAAGCGGGAGAGGTGATATCGAAAATTGGCGCAGTCCAACTACGAATGTCCGCGGACTGTCGCGAACGAGGAGCAAAGCAATGAACAAGTTCAGAACGCT